>DASWWE010000130.1:0-10151 GCA_036406055.1 Flavipsychrobacter sp.
AAGGTGCGGCCGTAATATTGAGCCTGCTGGTTGTAACACCTGAATAAGGTGCAGCATTGGTAAGTGGTGTAAAGCCCGAACCATCATTTACTTCCCACTGGTAGGCAACAGGTGTACCACCCCCTGCAGAAGCATTTAGTATAAAGAATGTGTTTGAGCCTGCACAAACAATTTTATCGACCGGCTGAGATGTTATGGTTGGTGCTGTTTGTATAGTTAAAGTAGTAACATTTGTAGAGATGCTTGGCGAACACGTACCGGCAATATTGCAACGGAAGTTGCCGGCCATAGTTGCCGGAGGGGCATTCAGGCTTAGCGTAGCCGTAGTAGCACCGCTGAATACACCGCCATTGGTCACGTTAGTCCACCCACTACCTGTATTGGTTTGCCATTGATAAGTAAGGGCAGTACCTGTAGTGCCTACTGTAAAAGAAGTACTGCTGCCCAGGCAAATAGTACTGTTAGATGGCTGAGATGTAATTGCAGGCTTGCCATATAAATTCAAAGTTGCTGTGCCGCTTGTAGCTGCGGGTGAACAACCACCTGTTACTACGCAACGATATTGATAACCGTTCATTGAAACCGGTGGTGCCAGAACATTGAGCGTAGTGCCCAACTGGCCCGAATAGCCAGCTAATGGAAGATTGTTCCAGCCACTGCCGGTATTTACCTGCCATTGGTAAGATAAATTATAGCCGGTAGCTGATACCGTGAAAGACGCATTGATACCTTCACATTGCGTGATGGAAACAGGATTGCTTGTTACTACAGGTTTGGCGTTAACGGTCAGTGTAGCAGCGTTGGTAGTTACCGGTGCTGCAGAGCAAGGTGAATTGAGTATGCACCTGTATTGATAACCATTGAGGCCAAGCCCCGGTGTGGTAATACCCAGGTTGGCCGTAGTAGCACCGCTATAAGCCGCACCGTTGGTTACATTGCTCCATCCCGAACCATTGTTAACCTGCCATTGATAGGTAACGCCTACTGTGGGCGAAACAACGGATATAGTGGTAGACGTGCTTTCGCAAGTAGCTGTATTTTGTGGCTGGCTTGTAACAGGGATATTATTATTAACACTCAATTGAGCATAGCCGGTTTGTACTGCCGGAGTACAACTACCCGTAACTATCAGGGTGTAGAAGTAACCATTCATACCCGCAGTAGCGCCGGTAATAGTAAGTGTAGGTGTGGTAGCGCCGCTGTAAACACCACCATTGGTAATATTCGTAAAGCCGGCACCGTTATTGGCATTCACACGCCATTGGTATGTAATGCCAGAACCAGTTGCGGCTCCCGAAAAACTGACATTTCCGCCGGGGCATACTGTCATGCTTGCGGGGCCGGCTGTAATGGTGGGCAAGCTTAATACTGTAAGAGTGGCAGCATTGCTTGTAACCGTTTGGGCACAGCCATTTGCTACCAGCCTGTATTGATTAGCGTTTAGTGCTGTAGTAGCACCGGTTATAGTAAGACTGGATGAAGTAGCACCGCTGTAAACACCACCATTGGTAATATTGCTCCAGCCGCTACCGCTATTTACCTGCCATTGATAGGTAAGGCCGGAAGGACCGGTAGCAGCAGCAATGAATGTAGTATTAGCGCCCGAGCATATGGTAGTAGATACCGGATTGCCCGTAATAGCAGGCAATGCACCTATAGTAAGTGTAGCTGCATTTGATGTGTTTGTGGTTGCACTACCGCCGCAGCTTGTTCCCACCAGCACACGGTATTGATAACCATTCAAAGACGTGGTAACACCGGTAATATTCAAAGTAGCTGTAGTAGCACCACTGTAAACACCACCATTTGTAACATTGGTCCAGCTGCTGCCTGTATTTACCTGCCATTGATAGGTAGGGCTGGCAGCTAAAGCAGATGTTGAGAAAGAAACGTTTGAATTAGCACAAGCGCTTATAGAACCCGGATGATGTATAATAACAGGCGTGTTGCAGATATTTACTGCATAGTCTTCAGTTTCGCCATATGTGTAATTCAGGCATGGGTCTGAAGAGGTGAAATTGGTATTCCACCTTACACGCACCCGCATACCTACTGTGCCCGGAGTAGCGCCGGATGGTATAGAAATGGTATTAGTTATTAAAGATCCGTTGCCGGTACCCAGGTAGGTATATTCAGTAGTCTCAAAGGCGCCATTGGCGTTAAAGTCTATCCATACACCTACATATTCAGTACCGCCGGCACCTACTCTTACACTCATAGAATAGGAACTGCCGGCATTTAGCGTAGGCGCAGATACCGACGACATATAATTGGCGTAGCCGCCACTGCTGCAGCCGCTGCTATTGCTAAGGGTTCCGATACTTACACTTTCAATCTGGTCCGCATACGAACAATCGCCCGAACCGGGAGAGCAATAGCAACTCAGGAGATTATTATTTGTAACATATACCGGGTTTGAAATGCCGGAGTTGCCGCTGCAGGTTACAATACAGCGGTAATACGTTGCTACATACTGTGGTGCACTGTAAGTAGCATTTGTTGCACCGCTGATGTTTGTGAAAGCCAGGCCATTGCCCGACGACTGCCATTGATAGCTTACGCCACTACCCGCGGTAGTATTTTGAAGCGACAAGCTAACGCCATTAGATGCACAAACAGGATTGGCAGCTGCTATAGTATTGCCGGGGTTTGGTGTGCCCGAACATACCGGAGGGTACGTGGTGTACTCAATATCATCCACAAACATATTGCTGCCATAATCACTAATGCAATGAAATATCAGGTAGTTGGTAGTGCCCGAAAAAGTAGATGGTATATTATAGCTATACTGGTACCAGCTATTGCTGCTCACAACAGGCGTAGATGTTGTAGGACGTATCGCTGTGCCTAACAAGGTAGCACCCGTCATACTAGCTGAAGTATTTATATATACTTCTACACGGTCGAGTGCTCCTAGCCAGGCACCATCTCTGTATAACCAGAAACTGACTGTAGGCGTATTCAGCCCCCTGTACGACAAATCGAAAGCGGGAGTGATGAGTGCCCTGGAGCCACCGTTTGCATCATAAGAATTAAGTTTCAGCTCGCCAGCGCCGGAATGTGGCGATTGCGTAGGATTGGTACCACCTGTTACCCTTGATAAGGCAATAGACGAACCGCTTGATTGAGCGGTGATGAGCACATTTGACCATCCGGTAGGTGGAAAGGTACTGGCATCGAATGATTCTGTTAGCACAACCTGTGATTGGGCATAGTAACAGGACAATAAGGAGATAAGAAAAATAAAACACTTCTTCATAAGCTACGCTTTAGGTTACAATACGGTAATAGTTTAACTATTTTGATTTATCTAAATTTAACAATCTTTTTATACGTCCATGTATTTTTAAAAATTTCTAATCAATTTTTAATTTTCAGGAATATTGTAATTCAGATAATATTTTAGTATTATAACTGCCAATTAAATAAAATAAAAAAGCCCCGAAACCGGGGCTTTGAATAAAATGGCATTAAAAAGTACTAATTGAAGTCGTATTCGCGCCTTGCGAAGTTGAGGCGGAAGCCACCATATATATATGTAGATGATGCAGATGGCAGCGCATTATTCTCTACTACATACTTGCGATACGTAGCACCGAGGTCAATAAATAGGTTTTCCCTTAATTCATAAGAAGCATTGAGATTGAGCGAAGCGCATTGCGCCCTTGGCCCATTAATCAGCGTTACCCCATAGCTGCTGGCACGCGTGTCATAATCTTTAAAAATATTGCCGCCAAAGTTCAACCCTGCGGTATCTACACCTTTTTGGTAATACATTCCCTTCAACGTTAGAAACACGTTTTTAGCAGGCTGATAACGGGCGATACCAATTAACTCGGCAAAACCGGCACCTAACGGATGGGCTAGCGGCTGATTGTAATGCGTATAGTTTGCGGTGCTATCGAAATGCGAATAGGTGAATGGGCGGACGATATTTACCTCACCCTGCAGATCAAGATTCCTTACCGTAAAGGCATCGAAATATTTAGCACCCAGCTGTATGCCGAACTTATTAGCCCAGTAGCCATCGCCGGCTACCAGTTCTTTAGATGTAAACTCATCGAGCAGCAACTGGCCATAGAATTGCAGGTGTTTGGCAGCCAATGCTTTGAAATTCAGGCCCAGCACTACGTTATCCGGGCTACCCAGCGAGCGTTCTACCTGTCTGTATAATATTATAGGTACCATGTAGCTGAATTCGTACCTATCCCTGCGGTCGAATATCACCCCTTCAAACACACCTATGTTCAACCAGCGGGTTACATTCATGCTCAGGTGGTGCATGGTGGCATATTTATGTGGTAGCTCGCGGTCGGAACCCCTCCTGTATTGCGGTGTCAGTTCCATATACAGGTTTTGGTAGTTCAGCTTCCATACGCGGGTATTGAGGCGTAAGAAGGCAGCCCCGGCAGAAAAATCGCTGAGGAACAGGCTGCGTACCCCATCGCCCAGGAAATGCTTGTCGTAGCCGAAGGTAACATTGATATGGTCTTTCACCGCAGCAAAGTCTATGTAACCTCGCGCCAGCAGGTAATCGTATTTACCCGCACCTTTCCGCGTATAAAAGTCTGCACCCGGTACAGCATCGGCACTATCGGCCCATTGCCCGGCAAATGATGGCATACTTTCCTGGTTGTCTGTAAAGAAGGTATAGAAGCCTACTTTTTTAGCTATCAGGCCACGGGCTTCCATACCCCGGTTGCTGGTGAAAAGCGTGCCGTTATCTTTTTCATACATGCCCTGTGCTGTAATCACCGGGTTTGCAGAAAGGAAGAAGTTATCGTTGTTTACATATATAAAGTCAGGCTGCTTTTTATAAAAGGTTTTGAGGACAGGCCTTTTAGAATCCAGTGCCCCGTTCGACTCCAATGCCCATTCGCCGCTAACAGATATGGCATGGTTCACATTATGCCTGTCTATCTCGGTAAGCCCGGTAAAACGGGCATCCTTACGTTGTTTTTGCAGGAACTCTACTGCATTTTTTCGGGCTACCGGTTTCACAAACAGGAACAGGTCATCAGACAATGAGCCGGAGCGGGTCTCTATCCTGTCGAGAACATGGTAATCTTCCTGGTTGAGCTGTAGGTAGGTAGTTTGTGCTGTGGCTTGCAATGCAGCAAGGGACAGCAGTAAAGAGGCTGCTTTTTTGTACATAGAAATACGGTTTCTACCAGTGTATGCGCTAACTTGCCGTAAAAATAAATTTATAATCCGGATTGTTTATGGCATCGCTGATAATAAAGAACGCTACTATAGTAAATGAAGGTAAGCAGGAAATAAAAGATGTATATATAAAAGACGGACGGATAGATAAAATAGGCGCCGGGCTGCAGGCACCGGGCCATGTGCGTGAAATAAATGCAGAAGGATTGCACTTGCTACCAGGTGCTATAGACGACCAGGTACACTTTCGTGAGCCCGGCCTTACCCATAAAGCAACCATAGGTACAGAAGCTATGGCCGCGGTTGCGGGTGGCGTTACTTCTTTTATGGAAATGCCTAACACCAATCCGCCTGCCTTATCGCAAAAAGCACTGGAAGATAAGTATGATATAGCAGCCCATACATCTGTAGCTAACTATTCCTTTTTTATGGGCGTGGCCAATGACAATGCGGATGAAGTACTGCGCACCAACGACAAGAAGCGGGATGTGTGTGGTGTGAAGATATTCATGGGTTCCAGCACCGGTAATATGCTGGTAGATAACTATGTGACGCTGAACAAGCTATTTTCTGAAAGCGAGCTGCTGATAGCTACACATTGCGAAGATGAGAGGGTGATAAAAGCGAATAAAGAAAAATACCCCGATGCAGATGATGCATCTTATCACCCGCTGATACGTGATGTGCAGGCTTGTTTTGAAAGTTCATTTTCTGCAGTGCAGCTTGCAAAACAGCACAATACGCGCCTGCATATACTGCACATCAGCACAGCGAAAGAACTACAATTGTTCACCAACATGTTTCCGCTGGCAGATAAACGCATCACATCGGAAGTGTGTGTACACCACCTGCACTTTACAGCCGATGATTACGCACAATACGGCAACCTGATAAAATGCAACCCAGCTATAAAAGCAGCCGAAAATAAAGCTGCCCTCTGGGAAGCTTTGCTGGACGATAGGTTGGATATTATAGCTACCGACCACGCCCCGCATACCTGGGAAGAAAAACAACTACCTTATGCACAGGCGCCGGCGGGTGTGCCACTTGTGCAGCACTCCCTGCTGCTGATGCTGCAATATGCAAGGGAAGGCAAAATCAGTATTGAAAAAGTAGTAGAGAAAATGTGCCATGCGCCGGCTATCTGCTTCCAACTGGCAGAACGTGGTTACATACGTGAAGGCTACTGGGCCGATATGGTGCTGGTAGATATGAATGACACTACGACGGTGCAAAAGAACAATATACTGTACAAGTGCGGCTGGTCGCCATTTGAAGGGCATACCTTCCCTGCTGCTGTAAAGTATACAATGGTGAACGGACAAGTGGTATATGAAAATGGTAAGGTAAACGCAACAGTTCGTGGCCAAAGGCTTTCTTTCGACAGGTAATGCTGAATGACAAGATCACATTAAAAGACCTCTCTGTTTTCTCTTCAGATGAAGGGGGCAGCATTTTTGGCTTGCTGAGTAATACGACTACGCAGGCAGGTAAGGATATGCTGCGCAGGCATATACAAAAGCCTCCCGCTACCTATGAGCAACTGCAGCAGATGCAGGATGTAATAAAGTACTTTTCAACCCATACGGATAAGTGGCCATCGGTAATAACCAATGGCACACTGGTAATGCTCGAAAAATTCTTTGATGCGGCAGATGCCATGTCATCTCAACCGGCGGGCTTCAGCCTGGTGTTTGGGCAATTTTTTCAGAAATATTTTAATAAAGGCGAATACTTCTTTACGCAGTTCTCCCTCTCGCACCTGTCCGATTTTCTGAAAGGATGTGTGGAGTTGGTAAAACTGCTGGCCGAAAATCACCTGCCTGAAATGCTACGCAAGCATTTGGAAAGTATGCAACAAGAGTTGCAGCACAGGCTGACGGATGAGCTGGTGCAGATAGATAAACACACGCCATTTCGGGAGCTGGCAAAGCTGAGCTATAAAGCCCGCAGGGAAATGAAAAGCCCAACATTGCGGCTGATAGATGCCTATGCCAAACTGGATGCCTGGCAGGCTATGGCTAATGCTGGCAGTAAACATGGCTGGGTATTTCCGCAATTGCTGTCACAAACACAAAGTGTATTAGAGGCAACAGACTTTTATCATCCTTTATTGCAACAACCGGTACCATATACTATAGCGCTAAGTGGCAAGAAAAACTTTCTATTGCTTACCGGTGCCAACATGTCTGGCAAGACTACATTTATGCGAGCCCTGGGCGTAGGGGCATTGCTGGCGCACCTGGGCATGGCAGTACCCGCCAAGGCTATGCAAGTGAGCTTCCTGGAGGGGGTTATTACCAATATGCATGTGGAGGATAATATAATAAGAGGGGAGAGTTATTTCTTTGCAGAAGTGCAGCGTATGAAGCTAACCGCACAGCAACTGCAAAATGAAGGCTCAAGGCTTGTGTTGATGGATGAGCTTTTTAAAGGTACGAATGTGCATGATGCTTATGAATGTACCCGCGCCGTAATAAACGGACTACTTAATCATCCGCATCACCTGATGATATTATCTACCCACCTGTATGAAGTAGCGCAACATTTCAGCAATAATGAATCTATCCGTTTTGCCTACTTTGAAACGGAGATGCGGGAAGGCGAACAGTTCCATTTTACCTACCGGTTGAAGGAAGGTATTTCCAACGACCGTATCGGTTACCGTATACTGCAACAGCAAGGCGTATTAAGCCTGCTCGATAAAAGCAAAACAAAAGGTTAATCTCCCCGGCATTACCTTATAATATAAGAATTGTAATTTGACGGGTATGAACTGATTAACCGTTAATTTTGATGTTACATAGCGATAGTGCACATATAAGTTAAGACGAAATAAAACAATATGACAGAATTCAGGCCCGGACGATTCCAGATACTGCCACCTGTAGTGAAAAACCTGATCATAATCAATTCAATCATCGTTTTCGCGCAGTTTGTATTAGGTAAGTTTGGTATTGACATAGCAGATTATTTTGGTTTACACTACTGGAAGTCTCACTATGCTCATTTCTGGCAATATTTCACGCATATGTTCCTGCATGGCAGCTACAATGACATCAATGGCAGCATTATGCACTTGTTTTCCAATATGTTTGCCTTGTGGATGTTTGGCAGCATACTGGAGAATGTATGGGGGCCGAAGAAGTTCATCACTTTTTATTTAGTGTGCGGGTTAGGAGCAGCGGTCTTGCATATGGGTGTGCTGGCTTATGAATATAGTACTATACAACAGGCATTTAATGATTATCAACACAATCCAACATTGGATCAGTATAACCTGTTTCTGCGCCAACGTGCAGATCTGAGCCCTGGTAACCCATTAAGTATACAGCTATACCAGATACAACAGGCGTGGAATAATCTGCCATCGCAAGATCTTTCCAACGAATCGATATCGGCTATCAATCAATATTTGAATGGAGCTAACATACGTATTGGCGCAAATGAAACAAGATATTTTGAAGGTATTTATGATGAGGCCACAGTAGGTGCATCGGGTGCTGTTTTTGGTATCCTCTTTGCATTTGGGTATCTATTTCCCAATACACTGCTGTATCTGTATTTCCTGGTACCCATCAAGGCTAAGTATGTTGTGGCCGCCTATGCATTGTTTGAGTTGTATGCCGGTATACAAAACTCGGCAGGAGATAATGTAGCCCACTTTGCCCACCTGGGTGGCATGCTGGTAGGCTTCATATTGCTGAAGATATGGAGCAAGCAAAACAGGCGGGATTTTTATTAATATAGTAGCAGAGAAAGATTATGAATACGGCGCATAAAAGATCACCATTATCATCCATACCGGGCTATAGCAAAAATGCAGTACTACAGCTTATTATAGCATCGGGTGTAGGTTTTATATCCTATCACCTCATCAGGGTTATTACTGTATTGGGAGGTGCCGAAATGTCTTTTTTCGGTGAACATTTTACGCCCAATCTGGCCTTGCCCCCATGGCAGGCATTTGGCAGCAAGGTGTGGACACTGGCTACCTATGGCTGGACGCACAATGGCTTTTGGGAGCTGTTCAGTAATATGATATGGCTGTATGCTTTCGGTGTTATTGTGCAGACGTTAATAGGCTATAAGCAAGTAATACCACTTTTTGTATATGCACTGATAATGGGTGGCCTGTTTTACGAACTCAGCCAACTGATACCCGGCGAAACATTTATGGCCCGCGGCTATGTGATAGGGGCACAGGCAGGCATTGTGGCACTGGCCGTAGCAGCGCTAACGCTGGCACCTAATTACAGGTTTCACCTGGCACCTACATTCAGTATACCTATAGCAGTGATAGCTATTATATTCTTTGCATTAATGGTCATGAACTCAGACCTGCATGGTGCATCTTTGTTCCTGCTGCTGGGTGGCGCAGTTACTGGCTTTACTTATGTAAAGCTATTGCAAAGTGGCTTTAAGCCGGGCTCGTGGCCATATGCTATTTTTGCAAGGCTCGACCGCATGGCTTCGCCCAATGAAAAGCAACTGCGCGAGAAGAATAGCAGGAAGCGCAACAGTGTGCTGAATAAAATGCAAGACCGCGGTTTTTCGCAAAACAGAATAGACGAGATACTGGAAAAGATACATCAGAAAGGCTATAATGCTTTAACAAATGAAGAGAAAGAAATACTGATGAAAGCGAGTAAGGACAACGAATCATAAACACATCATACTTGAAAAGTGAAGGCCCCCATATATTTCGCAGGATATTTCGTTACACCTTCCTGTTGCTAAACCTTGCTGCCATAGCATGGCTGGCATTGTGTGCCTTTGCTGCTGTTACAAGCCCCCTGAAGGTTCAATACATCGCCTTATTCAGCCTTACTACACCTTTTGCTATACTGGTCAATGTTTTATTTGTATGCTTCTGGTTGTTTTCGAGTAAGAAGATACGTTCCCTGCTTTCTCTGATAGCATTGTCGGTTTGTTATAAGTTGGTGCTTACCATCTTCGGCCTCCATTTCTTTGCAAAGCAGGATATG
>DASWWE010000131.1:0-3316 GCA_036406055.1 Flavipsychrobacter sp.
AGAACAGCAATGCACTGTCACCCAGCGGCAATGGTGCAGACTCTGTATAGGCACTGTTTACGTTAGGCCCTGCGTTCAGGATGGTTACAGCTTCCGGATTCTTAATAGAATTCATAGCCATGTTAGCACCTTCAATTTCACGCTGTGCCTGTTTCTTCAGTTTTTTGAAGGTTTTAGGGTTATCAGCAATGAATTTGTTGAAAGCTGCGATAGCGTCGTCATAACGGCCCTGCTGTTTCAGCATGATACCGCTTTTGAATATCGCTTCAGGATACAGCTTTGAAGACATAGAGTACACTTCTGCATAATAGTTTGCAGCCGGGGCGTAGTCACGTGTCATCCAGTAACACTCAGCAAGCTGATACGTAAGGTACGGATTACGCTCGTCCTCCTGTTTCAGTTGTTGATAATATTCAATGGCGTTGAAGTAACTACCCTCTTTGAAGAGGCCATCTGCCCAACGTAATTTCTTATAGTAAGGAAGCTTCGATACCGGATCGTTAGCTTTGTTTCTGTACTTTTCTTTACGTTGCTGCTGTGCATTAGCATCAAATTGAATAGTAACTAGAACCGTTGCAAGGATGAGGAGCAGCCAATTTTTTCTCATGTTAGCGAGCGTTGTTGAGCGTTGTTAATGGGTATAAAAGTATAAATTGCTTTAAAAAAAAGAAAGGGCTTTAAAAAATTTTTTTGCCCTTTCTTTTTTGTTATGTTTTCCTTATTAGAAGCGCGAGCAAGGATAGATCAGCTTACGTGCAAAATCAATCGGGTCGGGCGCTGTGTAGATCAGTGAAATTTCAAAACCACCGTTACCGTTAGATGCTGTCTTCAGGTTAGATGTGTTGTAGTCGTAGCTAACACCCACACGCAGGCCCTTAAATTCCAAACCGGCATTGATCATTACAGCATCGCTGTTGCGGTAGTAACCACCCAGGAATACCGCTGTAGTGAAGTTGCGGAATTCAGGATTACCTACTATCAGGTGAAATTCGTTACCTGCTACTACTTCTGTAGCGGTAGACTGTGTTTGGTACAGGAATGCAGGACGCAGGCTGAAAGTTTCGCTCAGGTAAGCTATAGCACCTACTTGCGCTGTATAGCGCATACCCAGGCCCACTTCGCTATTGCGTTTCTTCATCAGCGATTCCTGTGGTTGGTTCAGGTTATTGGCACCAACACCCAGGGTATAGCCAAAGTTAGAACCTATACTGTGTGCCCATGCGATACCCGCATTGATAGTGGCATAAGAAACCTTGTTGTTCATGGGTTCAACACCTGAACCCGGCTCAAAGCTACCATTGTTGAATTCATTAGGGAAATACAGCCTGGTCAGGTCGATGCTCTTTTGCGTGTATCCACCCTGGAAGCCTACCGAAAGCACTTTATCCTGGTTGCTACCCAAAAACTTGTGATAGGCTACTGAAGCCAGTGCCGACAGGTTAGACAAATTGCCATCGCCTGCACGGTCGTTATACAATTGTATACCACCAGCCAGGTAATCATCTATCGTAAGGTCACTAACAATCGGAGCGTCTACAGATACTGCATATGTTTTGAACGGCGATGTTACACTCCTCCACTGGTCACGGTAGATAGCTGTAGCACGCCACTGTCCGCTGAAGTTGCCGGTAAAGGCCGGGTTTATTACCAACGGCGCACCTTTAAACTGCGTAAAGTGAATATCTTGCGCCTTAGAGGTTTGTACAGTAAGTGCTAACGCAGCTAAGAGGCTTACTCGGCTGATTGTATTTTTCATCGTCATGATATTGTTAACCTTAATTATTGTTTTCTTTTTGTTTTTGAGGCGATTTTAACCTTTTGTTACACAATTCATTTTTCGCACAACGGTTCAAAATACGCAAATATTTCAAAGTTGCAATGCCCATCTCTATTATTTTTTAATCCGTACTACGCTCAAAAATATCTGCACTATCCGTCAATACTCACTTTGGGCTATGCATGTATTGTTTAGACAGTAAATAAAATGGCAGGGTTGGTTTTTATAATAAGTTCTTTCAAAATACATTAAATAACAAAATAAACCCATGCACTTATTCCATCGAAAAATAGAAAATAAATAGAAAATCGAAGCCTTTTTTTATCCCACTTACTTTGCGCTATTAAATTGTACTTTTGCCGCTGCTATTGCCAACTATGGCCAAAAATTCAACTAAAGACACTAAAAAGGCTCCCAAACAACAGGAAATGCCCATTGCACCGCAGGCTATTATAGACCGTCGTAAGCAATGGAGGCTGGGTTTGGGCATATTTTGCCTGCTTTCAGGCATTTTTATCACTATTTCCATCATTAGCTACTTTTTCAACTGGACGGTCGATTATAGTAACGTAGACGGGCTCACTTTCAAGTCACTGCTTTCCGGCCAGGTTACAGCCCAGAACTGGGGCGGGCGCCTGGGTGCTGCCGTATCGCACGCACTGGTATGGAAAGGGGTTGGTATTGCATCGCTGGTAATAGGGCTATGGGTAGGCTCCATCGGCCTCAACCTGATATATGGCAAACGTGTACTACCTGTTATGCGCTACCTGCGCTGGTTATCGCTGCTTTTATTATTAGTAGCGCCTATCCTCGCCTACCTGATGCCGAATGCGGAATTTCCTTACGGCGGCGCACTGGGCAATGAGGCCATCAGCTATATGAATGGCTTTTTCGGCCATGGCGGCACGGGTATGATACTGCTGGCCGCTACCTGCTTTGTAGCATTTGTAGTATTTGCGTTGGATATTTCTCCCCTGCTGCGTCGTGCTAAGCGCACTGCACAGGCTGTTGCCAACCTGATGCCTACACCGGTAAAAGTGAATAATGAAGAGGCTGCAACGCAAGAAAACGAAGCAGAAGCACCTGCCGGAGAACCTGTCTTAAAAACAGTAAAAACAGAAGGTGGCGATTTTATAAAACCCATACTGGTAGATGAAGAAACCGGCGAGGTGCACGATTGGAACATGTCGCTGGTAGATAAGGGCGCACCGCATACCAATGTGCTGAACACCACTCCAGAGCCTGCTTTGGCTTATGAAGAACCTGAAGAAGAACTTTATGAAGAAGAAATAGAAGAAGCGGATGAAGAGCCCGTTGCCGAAATGGAACTGGCAGTGCCCGAAGCACCTAAGAAAGCAAAAACACCCGATACCCCCGAACTGGATATAGAGATCATCCAGCAGGAGGAAGAACCTGCTGTGATAGCGCACGGTGGCCACATCAGCCTGGAGGATGATGAACGGTATGCACCGGAGCTGGATCTGCCCAGCTATAAATTCCCTACGCTTGACCTGCTGGAAGACCGCAGCCAGGAAACCA
>DASWWE010000132.1:0-12488 GCA_036406055.1 Flavipsychrobacter sp.
ATAAATCTACCTTCGGCTGGCTTTATTGGCGCCGTTTATACTTTTCTTTTTAGCAGGAATATATGGAAATGGTACAGAAATAATCATTGTACTTTCAACAAGAACACCTTTTTCTCTACCTGGTGCCCATTCCTTTAGTAAACTCGCTACCCGAAGCGCTTCTTTACGCATAGCAGGATGTTTCCCGGGCTGTCGCGGGTCTATTTCAATTCGTTTTACTTTCCCTATAGTGTCTATTAGCATCCTTACCCACACAGTCCCTATTACACCATTCTTTCGTAATATTTCAGGGTAAATAACATTACTATTTATTGTAGCATGTAAATCACCTGCAAAACTTGGTATTTCATAAAAGGGCGAAAAAGCAATCTCCTTACCATTTTCATCAAAACATGCACCTATGGTAATTGGGGAGGAATCGTTAATATGCCATTCCCAGCTTTTTATTTTACCATTAGGATAATATTGCTCTAATCTGTCAACAATCATTCCTTGATAATAATTGGTCAAGTACCATATAGCGGCAGTGTCTTTATAGTAGTATATCCATTTGCCGTCTTTCATACCTTTGACGTAAGCACCCTCATACTTCTTATTGCCATTTTCAAAGTAGTATACATGATAACCAACATTAATTTCAGTATCAGGCGAAGTACTATATCCATCCATTTGTAATGTCCCGCTCATATAGTAGTCACGCATTCTGTATCTATTACCTTCTTTTTCAACAGGCAAACGATAATAAAAAGCCTTTTCTTTCGTCGTTCGTTGCCACTCCATGTCAAAATAAGTTGTGTCTTTCAGTCCTGCTCTTCCTGCAAAACTAAGCATGCATAATATAATACAACCAATTAAAGCACGGCACATATGGATCAATAAGTCTGTGCTAATATATTAATCCTATAATAACAAGTGGTATAATTTTTAATAGAACATTACAAACGCTTATAACCCATTCCTTATAAAGCAAACTTTTTGAATTTTACCCCTACATTTGATATATGATTGAGGCTAAGAACGTACGTAAGAGCTTTGGCGAAAAGGTAGTATTGGAAGATGTATCGGCAGTAATGGAAACCGGTAAAACCAATCTTATCATTGGCAGCAGTGGTAGCGGCAAAACGGTACTGATGAAATGCATGATAGGCCTCTTTAAGCCCGATAGCGGACAGATACTGTATGAAGGCCAGGACCTTACCGCCATGGATGATAAGGAACTGAAAGAAGTGCGTACACAAATAGGCATGCTATTCCAGGGATCTGCCCTTTTCGACAGTATGAATGTAGAACACAACATTCGTTTCCCGCTCGATATGTTTACCAAAATGACGCTATCTGAAAAACGTAAACGTGTGAACGAGGTGCTGGACCGCGTAAACCTGAAAGATGCCAATAAAAAATTCCCATCCGAAATAAGCGGTGGTATGAAAAAACGCGTGGCACTGGCACGCGCCATAGTACTGAACCCCAAATATCTTTTCTGCGATGAGCCAAACTCCGGCCTCGACCCGCAAACATCGCTGGTTATCGATAAGCTGATAAAAGAAATTACGATAGAATATAACATGACCACCGTAGTGAACACGCACGATATGAATACCGTTATGGAAAGCGGCGATAATATTGTGTATATGTACCAAGGGCGCAAGCAGTGGCAGGGCTCCAGCAAAGACATTATTTTTAGTGATGACCAAAAGCTGAATGAATTCATCTTCGCGTCTGAATTCCTGACCAAAGCCAAGGAAATGAGCCGGATGGAAGCCGAACACGAACGAAACAATAAAGGTTGACAATTGTCAGCCTTATTATTTATATATCAATAGCTTATTTAGCCTATCCTGAAGTAAAAAAATGAAGAAGACCGGTGGAAACCGGCCTTCGAAATCTAGAATTGATTACCCATTACAACTTTTGCTATTCGGCTGCGCCGCGCTCAAACAATGCAGCCTGTATTTATGCAGTATTTTATTTAATTGCGTTGTTGTTACATTATAGACTACTACTTTGGTCAAAAGGTTGGTACGATTGGAAAAAAATATTGTCATACAATTTTCATTAATACAAAAATGCCTGCCGCCCTTTTCCCATATTATTACCGATTTAATAACTCCGGCATTACCTATTTACCTAATTAAACGCTATTTTTGCCCCCGCATTATTTACAAAACCAGATAATTTTATTCTCATGGCTGTTTTGGTCAATAAAAATTCAAAGATCATTGTTCAGGGCTTTACCGGTACAGAAGGTACATTCCATGCTACACAAATGATTGAATATGGTACAAACGTAGTAGGTGGTGTTACACCGGGTAAAGGTGGCACAAAACACCTGGATCGTCCTGTATTCAACACAGTAAAAGATGCAGTAGATGGTACCGATGCCGATGTATCCATCATTTTCGTTCCGCCTGCATTCGCGGCCGATGCGATTATGGAAGCTGCTGATGCGGGTGTAAAAGTGATTATCTGTATTACAGAAGGTATTCCCGTGCAGGATATGATAAAAGCACGCGACTATATAAGGGGTAAAGACTGCCGCCTGATAGGCCCTAACTGCCCGGGCGTTATCACCGCTGGTGAGGCTAAAGTAGGTATCATGCCGGGCTTTATCTTCAAACCGGGCCGTATAGGCATCGTATCTAAATCTGGTACGCTGACTTACGAAGCTGCCGATCAGGTGGTAAAAGCAGGTCTGGGTATCTCTACAGCTATCGGTATCGGTGGCGACCCGATTATCGGTACTACTACCAAAGAAGCGGTAGAATTGCTGATGAACGACCCTGAAACAGATGGCATCATCATGATAGGTGAAATAGGTGGCGGTATGGAAGCTGAGGCTGCCATGTGGCTGAAAGATAATATGCGCAAACCTGTGGTAGGCTTCATCGCCGGCCAGACAGCGCCTCCGGGTCGCCGTATGGGCCACGCAGGTGCTATCATTGGCGGTGCCGATGATACAGCTGCTGCTAAGATGAAAATAATGAGCGAATGCGGTATCAACGTAGTAGCAAGCCCTGCCGATATAGGAAAAACAATGGCAGAAGCTATGGCATCAAGCCTGGCTACCGCTTAATAATATTGGAAACACACAATTGAAAGGCTGCCATATGGCAGCCTTTTTTAGTATATATTGCAATACCATGAGTTCATTTTGGCAGCTAAAACTTAATAAGACCTATACATTTCACGGAAGCTATTCTGATCTGGAAGGGAGAATTCTACTAACAGAATCTCCCATTGTACAGCCATTGGGAAACAACGACTATAGATTTAAACCATTTATATCAGTTGGAACATTGCATGTTATAGGCCTTAAGTATTTTAGTATTCATGTGAATGCTACGATAAATAGCATAAGCGATAATATACAAGAGGTGAAATTGACAACTAATGTGAGGCCAGAAAGTATTTTCATAGTCTTACTCTCTATATCTTTAGCAGGTATAAGTCTCTTAGAACAAAATTTTATCGCGGCATTCATTACTATTCCAGTATGCGCAATAATATTGGTTTGGTTTCATGCTATTTGCAGATTGCAGGAAAATAGCCTGATTGAAAAAATTGAAAACACACTTGACTTATTACCTACAATAAACTAATCTAAACAAATACGAACACCCGCTACTATAGGCATGTAAAACACAGTACCGCCTAGTGCACCC
Organism: Flavipsychrobacter sp.; assembly: GCA_036406055.1. Taxonomy (GTDB): domain Bacteria; phylum Bacteroidota; class Bacteroidia; order Chitinophagales; family Chitinophagaceae; genus Polluticoccus. Next base: position 3,663 of record DASWWE010000132.1, read on the forward strand.
GCACCGGAACCCCATCTGCAGCCTCCTTCTATATGCAGTGCAATAGCATCACTTACATAGCCTACATAACCTATTTGCCCACCTGCCACAACAGCAGTGCGGAAATAATAACCAACGCATACACCTGGATAGAAATACGAACGGCGAGCCCCTATCGGGAAATTGGCACCACAACCCAAGCCAATATCTTTACGAAAAATGGAAGAAACATATTCTGCATGTCCAAACAACTGTAAATGTTTTTCGGTTCTCGATGATAATGATATTCTCTCAATAGATCCGTCTCCATATTCTATTGGGCAGTAGCCGATATCAAAACCCAGTTCTACAACTTTCGGTGGGTGATGCTGTTTCTTTTCAGGCTTAGGCTTAGGTATATAGGTACCTCTTCTTTGTATTTGTGCTGTTGAAGTAAGGGTAGCTGCTAACAGCAGTAATAGTAATGTGTGTTTCATTAGTCGAGTAACAGGTAGTTATTAATCAGGCCATAAATATATACATCAGAAGCTGGATTCAAAATCAGGCATCGTTTTCATTAAAAGTATTCTTACAGTATAAAACCAATAATTCCCATTATTGAAAACCGGTTTTTCTGTTTTTGTAAATGCCCGTAGCACACCCTGGGTAGTTTTGCCGCGCAAAAACAATCATATTCAACCATAATGAAGAAGACCGGACTTAGTTTATTCTTCCTGTTGTGTGGCTTTGCAGGCTTTGCACAAACAGGCAACATCAAGGGCTCAGTAAAAACATCTGACGGCCATCCTGCCGAAAACATTACCATATCGGTAAAAGGCGAAAACATCAGTACTACAGCTGATAGAAAAGGTAATTATATACTCAAAGGCATAGAGCCTGGCAATTATACGCTGGTAATATCAGCAGCAGGTATTAAAAATGAAGAAAGGGAAATATCTGTTAGCGAAGACGGTACTGCCACACTGGATGTGATCCTGTCCGAAAACGCTAAAAGGCTTCAGGAAGTAGTAGTAACCGGCGCGGGCAACCGATACAAAGAAAACAACACATCAAGCAGCCTTCGCCTGGTAACACCATTGATAGAACTGCCTCAGAATATACAGGTAGTAAACCAGCAAATGCTGGCCGACCAGCAGGTTATCAGCATGAGCGATGGCCTGATACGCAATGTGAGCGGATTGGTACGTATGGAACACTGGGGCGATATGTATACCAATATATCGACACGTGGTTCGCAGATACAGGCATTCCGCAACGGCTTCAACGTAGTAAATTCTTACTGGGGCCCGCTTACAGAAGACATGAGCTTTGTTGAGAATATCGAATTTGTAAAAGGACCCGCCGGCTTTATGATGGCCAATGGCGACCCAAGCGGCATGTATAACGTTGTAACCAAAAAACCTACAGGCATCAATAAAGGCGAAGCCACACTGACAATGGGTAGCTTCAACCTGTATCGCGCCGCGCTTGACCTGGATGGCAAATTGAGCAAAGATGGCCGCTTACTGTATAGGCTGAACATGGCTGCGCAGAATAAAAACTCGCACCGCCCTAATGAGTACAACGACCGTTATACCATAGCACCGGTTATATCTTACCAGATAGATAACAAAACAAAACTGACACTGGAATACACCTACCAGCGTGCTAACATGAGCGATGTTGGTTCTTTCTATGTATTCGGCCCTTCAAATTATGCGATGTATGATTTGGGCTCAACACAATTGCCTGCAGGCCTTGCCGGCACTAAGATCAATGACCACAGCATGTACATCAACCTGCAGCACCATATCAACCGCAACTGGAAGATAACGGCGCAGGCTTCTCATTTCAGGTACAACCAGGTAGGTAGCTCTATGTGGCCCAGTGTTGTAAACGCTGATGGTACTATGATACGCAGCGTAGGCATCTGGGATTCAAAAAGCCAGATGACCATGGGCCAGGTATTTGTAAATGGCGATGTAACCACAGGCCCTGTACGCCACCGCATACTGGCGGGCATAGACATGAGCAACAAAAGGTATATAGCAGACTGGGGGCAATCGCACCTGCTGGATGATTCAGCTAATTTGTTTAACCCCCGCAATCCCAACTTGGGTGTACCCGTAACAGGCTACCCTGTATTCGACCGCGAAACACCGCTGGAAGAAAGGGCGCAGGCAGTAGGCGGCATACAAGACCAGACCTACACAGCTTTCTATGCACAGGATGAACTGGGCTTCTTCGATAACATGGTAAGGCTGACCCTTGCCGGCCGCTATACCGACCTGAGGCAATCATACTACGGTGCAGACTCTGCACAACACTTTACACCACGGGTAGGCCTGAGCGTTTCTGTAGATGAGCATACTTCTGTTTACGGTCTGTACGACCAGGCTTTCCTGCCACAAACAGGTATCCTTGCCAATGGCGGTAAAGTACAACCTATCACGGGTAACAATATGGAAATTGGTGTGAAGAGAGATTGGTTTGGCGGCAGGTGGAATACCACTTTAACTGGTTATCGCATCATTAAGAACAATGAACTGATTGCAGACCCTAACAGCGCACCTACTTCAGGACTGAGCATCGAACTGGGCCAGAAACAAGTACAAGGTATCGAGTTCGATCTGCGTGGTACCATCGTTCGTGGATTGAGTGTTACGGCCAACTATGCTTTCACAGAATCTAAAGTATCGAAACTGGCAGAAAGCATCACTACCATGAAAGAAGGCGACCTGGTACCGGGCTTTGCCAAACATACGGCCAACCTGTGGCTGAATTACAAAGTACAGAGCGGTGCACTGCGTGGCTTTGGCATCTCAGCCGGCTGCTCATACCTGGGCGACAGAGCTACCTATTGGGACCCTTCCCTAGATGCAAATGTGAAGCTGAAAGACTACTTCCGTACAGATGCGGGCCTTTTCTGGGAAAACAACAAACTGCGTGTAACGGCTAATGTCTTCAACCTGCTGGATGAATACCTGTACAGCGGTTCTTACTACGCATACCTGAATGCATACTACTGGCAAGCGGAGGCACCGCGCAACTATCGTGTGTCTGTATCTTATAAATTCTAATGACAGTAAAAAAAGCAATAGGAAAAATACACCTCTGGCTCGGGCTATCGTCCGGGCTGGTGGTTTTTATAATAGCCATTACCGGCTGTATATATGCCTTCCAGGAAGAGATATCGAATCTTACGCAGCCCTATCGTTTCGTACAGGCACAGGATAAGCCGTTCCTGCCACCGTCGCAACTGCAGAGCATAGCCCTAGCCGAATTGCCCGGCAAGCAGGTACATGCCCTCATGTATCAGGGCAAGGATAGAGCGGCAAAAGCCATCTTCTATTCCGATGAGGATGATTATTACTACATGGTATATATTAACCAGTATACCGGGCAGGTGCTGAAGGTGAGCGATGAAAACCGCACGTTCTTCCGTTTCATTCTGGATGGCCACTTTTACCTGTGGCTGCCACACGAAGTGGGGCACGTAGTAGTAGCATCAGCTACGCTGATATTTGCCGTAATGGTACTAACCGGCCTCATACTGTGGTGGCCTAAGAACAAAGCAGGACGCAAACAGCGTTTCAGTATAAAATGGGATGCCAAATGGCGCCGTAAGAACTACGACCTGCACAATGTGTTGGGTTTTTACGTGCTGGCTTTGGCACTCGTATTTGCCATCACCGGGCTGGTATGGGGTTTTGAATGGTTTAGCAAAGGCTATTATGCTGTAATATCAGGTGGTGAAAAGATGTTGCCATATGAAGAGCCACTTTCTAAATATATATCCAAAGCTACAACCGCTGCCCAAGCACCTGCTATCGACAGGATATGGGTACGTGAATCGCAGGGCCTGCCTGCAGGGGCTAGTATAGAAGTGCATACGCCGGAAAAAAACACATCGGCTATAGCTGTGAATATAAACCCCGACCCTACTACCTACTGGAAAACAGACTACCGATATTTCGACCAGTACACGCTGGAAGAAATACCCGTAAAACACATATGGGGACGCTTTGCTAATACCACCGCCGGTCAGAAACTGATGCGTATGAATTATGACATACACGTAGGTGCAGTATGGGGCTTCCCCGGCAAACTATTAGCATTTTTCGCCAGCCTTATTATAGCATCGCTGCCCGTAACCGGCACCTTGATATGGTGGGGCCGCAGAAACAAAAGCAAGAAAACATCAGCCCCTAATAAAGCTAAGAAAGCTACCCGCATCACCGCACAACCCGTATAAACCAACCTACACTTTTCTATAGTTTCGCAAACTAACAAAGCCATCCGCAAGGGTGGCTTTTGTGTTCTAACCCCTCCGCTTCTTCATTTCCTCAGCTATTTTGTGGCTATCGCAGTCATCGGTGGCCAATAGCTGTTGCACAATATTCGCATGACTTTCATCATCCCTGTTCTGGCTTAGCTTAAAGATAGGATAAATGCTTTCTACCTCTATTTCAAAACCCACAATGGCTTTCATCATAGGTTGCACATAATCGGTCATACTCATGTTCTCCAGTAGTTCGGGATGGGCTTGAGAATCTTCGTATTTATGGGTCAGGTCAGTAAGTAGTTGCAGGGTAAAGGCATCATCCATAAAGCGCATTTGCCCACGGGCATGTACGGTCATATAATTCCATGTACTGCCATTGCCACGGCTGGTGTACCAACTGGCACTTACATAGCAATGTGGTCCGGTAAAGAGCACCAATACCTCCGGGTATTTCTCAAAAGCCAGGTGATGGTCAGTCTTGCGCATGATGTGGCCACGCAATATCATTTTGCCATCCCGCTCATCTATCAGCACAGGCACCTGCGTAGCTACGGGTTGCATACCATTATAGCCTGTCAGCATCACAAACGGGTGCGCATGCATAAAGGCTTTCACGGCCTCGTGATCGGCTTCGGTAAAATCGGGCATTTTGTACATCGCGTGCTGGTTGATTGGTTGACGAGTTGATTAGTTAGCTATGACTTTTATATATACGAATCAACCGGTTACAAAAATAACCAATGAACCAATCAACGGCTCAACTAATCAACCTAATGAACTAAATTTGCGCGATGGTTTACAAAGTAATCGGGTTGATGTCCGGCAGTTCGCTGGATGGGTTGGATATAGCTTTTGTGCAGCTGGATGAAGTACGCGGACAATGGAGCTACGAGATATTGCATGCCGAATGTATGCCATATACTGCCGAATGGGCGCAGCAATTGCAGAATGCATCCAAACTATCGGTACCTGAGTATCTACGCCTCCATACGGCTTATGGCCGTTATACGGGCGAACTGGTAAACCAATTTATACAAGACAAAGGCATAGAGCACCAGGTGCATTTCATAGCATCGCATGGGCATACCGTGCTGCACGAGCCTGCACAGCATACTACGGCACAGATAGGCTGCGGTGCTACCATAGCTGCCCTTACAGGCTTGCCTGTCATCAACGACCTACGTGCGCTAGATGTTGCCCTTGGCGGACAAGGCGCACCTATAGTACCTATAGGCGATAAACTGTTATTTGGTCAGTACGATTACTGGCTGAATATTGGTGGCATTGCCAACATCACCGTACCTCATAACGATGGCCTCCTGGCCTATGACCTGTGTGCTGCCAACCAGGTGCTGAATACACTGGCAGGCAAGGCCGGCAAGCATATGGATACAAACGGAGGCATGGCTGCCGAAGGTAAGCTGCTGCAAGATGTACTGGCATCGCTAAGCAGCCAGGAATATTATCAGCGTACCGCGCCCAAATCTTTAAGTAACGAAACGGCTATGTCGCTGGTGTCGCCATCGCTGCTGGAAGTGGCGTATGATGTGCCCGATGCCCTGCACACAGCTGTGCAGCATATAGCCGATGAAGTAAGCAAAGCCGTACAGTTATACCCGGTATTGGGCAAAGAACAACCTACGCTATTGATAACGGGTGGCGGAGCTTTCAATGGCTTTTTGGTGCAACGTATTACCGAAGCATTAGTACCACTGAATGTATCAGTACACATACCCGACGAGACGACTATCAAATACAAAGAAGCACTGGTAATGGCCTTGATAGGCACCCTGCGATGGAGGGAAGAGACCAATGTAATGAGCCGGGTAACAGGCGCCAGCCGCGATAGCATAGGCGGTGCCCTATGGATGGGACATAGCTATAATGGATAGTAAATTATTTGCTCCGCGAACCGCAATTAGAATGAATGGTTACATTATCTATAAGATATGATGTTCCCGAAGTTTTCTGCTTTTTCAATTGCGGATGCGGCAAACCTAATAGTTGAGTAATTCGTATCCACAGCCTCACAAAAAAGTTAGGTCGTGGCACATCAACCCATTCGCCATTTATTTTACGCTTAGTAACGATACCTTTATGAGCATGGTATGAAGGGCTAATACTTACCATACCCGTATACATTACCGGCATCGCTTCTATTTCCTTTTTTGTCAGTATTTTATTATGTTCAAACGGGTCAATCAGCGGCACTCTAAATGCAATTACACGTTTCGTCTGCTCATTATCTGCTTTTATTAGTTGCAAATCATATTTTAATGTTCTTTGGGGTGAGATAATAGCATCTTTCACTAATAATGTATCATATCCATCTAAGCACACCTGTATATCATATCGGCCAGGCTTTAAAGGTGTCACCAGGTACCTGCCATTCATATCCGTTTGTGTGTGGGCCTGCTCAATACTACCTTGCTTTACGATAATATTTGCCATAACCAGCGGCGCATGCGTTGTGTCATCTGTTATTACACCACTGCAGCCACTTGTATCTGCAACCTGCCAATAATTGTACACCACAGGCGAATACGCCTTTTGGGCTTGAACAGTAATATTAGGCAGCTGTGAAAACATCAATGTCAATCCCAGTCCTGCTGCATATTTATATAGTGCGGTATGTTGCGGAGGCATATGGTTATACATATCCTTATTCAGCTGCGATGCATGAAACCTGCCACATACTCTCTCACCAGCATGTGCTGTTATGTATTGATGGATTTGATTATCAGTCCACCCCGTAAAATCAACCACACTCTTTTGGCAACGGTTGCAAAACCGGCCACGCTCATCAGGTGTCATTTGTGCCCAGTCTTCGTGGCAAGGGTTGGGAATGGAGAGTTGTATGGGTTTAGCTTGTTTCATGCTAACGGGCCATTTTTTCTATTTCTTCGCTGGTGATAATTTGTTTATTGGGCTCAAACGCATCAATAAGAGGCTTACGGCCATAATTAATAGGTTCTACACAAATATCTCCCCTCAATAATGCTTCTATATGCACAACAATGGTTCTGTCAATCGCTGCATTCGTTATCCGATCCATGCGTGTCTTAAAATCATCTGCTGATATCTTAAGCATAAGGCTATCATTTTCCGAAAAGTCTTCCAGCATTATCTCGAAATATCCATTGCTATCTGAGGTAGTTTCTGCAATAACCTCCCGGTGTGCTGCAACACATATGGCAGCATTAGCCAGTGGTTTTTCACTGTTGCTCCTCACAAAGCCCGATATTCTTACTGGCTTATCTTTATCCATCCTACCTTCAGCCTCATCTTCTGCTACGCATACTATTTGTATCGAATGCGGTACCATAGCTTTTACATCAGCACCTACAACTGTCAACATCAATGCCAAACCAGCAGCCAGCCATTGCATGGCCACTGGCTTTCTGCTTATGGGTATAATACTATATAGTGGCTTTTGTATTTGACTTTTCGTCAATATGCCGCAGATACGCTCGCCCGCGTGCGCTGTTATGTATTGATGTATTTGCCCATCACTCCACCCCGTAAAATCCACCACACTCTTTTGGCAACGGTTGCAAAACCTGCCCCGCTCATCGGGTGTCATTTGTGCCCAGTCTTCGTGGCAAGGGTTGGGAATGGTAAGTTGTATGGGTTGGGGATGCTTCATTACATAGCTAAGTTAATCTATGTAATGAAATCTTATTTCATACAGGTGTAATATTTACATAAGTATGAAATTCTCCTTAGCCATTATTACATTGTAGGCTTTATCTATGAAAGCAGAATCGTTGTAATTCTTGATGTTGGAATTGTCTACAAACAAAGGTGTATACAGGAGCCCTTCAATTTCCGACTTCAGTTCAAACGAACGGATATGCAACCATTGCTGGCTGTTATAGGTTGCGCTTTTTACCTTACAGGAAATGGTCTGTATCTCTCCCAGCACATTGATGCAATAAGATACATCTACATGCTCCTCATTGTTATTTACCTGAAGGCTAATGGTTATTTCTTTATACATATTTCCGATTATTTTAAAACCTATTAATGTGCCAGTTTACCTAATGAGTATGACTGACGTACATAGGGCAATAGAAATAACACCAGCATGTAGCCAAATACAGATATCAAAATAATACCCGCGATGTATAGTATACTATTCTTCAAAGAGAATAGCGCTTGTTTTGTTTGTATTTTTAAAAGTTTCCTGCGAAAAACAGTATAATTGGATTCCATTTATTGCCGAAGAGAAAAATAAAAGAGTGCGAAATAACTTATTATCATCATGGTCAATACTACAAACATCGTGATGACACCTATCAGGTTCAGCCTTTTATTGAAATTCATAAAAATGATTAAAGACTTTCGTCATGGTGAAAAAAATTACTGCAAAAAATAAGGGGCACTTGTTAACCCAAGTGCCCCCACAAAAACGTTATAGAATCTTAACTTACTCGTCTAACATTAATTGCATTCAGACCTTTTTTGCCATCCTGCACTTCAAATGATACCTGGTCATTTTCCCTGATATCGTCCTGAAGACCCGAAACGTGAACAAAAACATCTGCGCCACCGTTGCTTGGCGTAATGAAACCGAAACCTTT
>DASWWE010000133.1:0-50278 GCA_036406055.1 Flavipsychrobacter sp.
ATGCTTTCTACTCTATGGTTTCAGCAAAAGGCGGGTGTCACCGGTACCGTGTGGCTGATATATGCGGGCATATTTATCAATGGTGCCATCAGGGCATTCCTTAGTCCATCAAACTTTGCACTGCTGGGCATGATAGTACCGCGGAAACTATACGCTAATGCCACTACGTGGAGCAGTACAGCCTGGCAAACCGGTGCCGTAATAGGGCCACTACTAGGCGGAGCTATGATAGCATTAACCGGCTTCGAGGTAGGGCTAAGCAGCATTTTCGTCCTCCAATTGGTTGCCCTTGTTTCTTTATTGCAAATACCGGCCCAGGAAGTCATCAACAAAGCCAAAGAACCAATATTAAAAAGCCTGAAAGAGGGGCTGCAGTTTGTTTTTAAAACACAGGCTATTCTGGCAGCTTTGTCTTTAGATATGTTTGCTGTGTTATTTGGCGGCGCCGTAGCATTACTGCCTGTATATGCAGATGACATACTAAAAGTAGGCGAAGTAGGTTACGGGTGGCTGCGCGCTGCCCCAGCTATTGGTGCCATTATTTGCTTGTTTACCCTATCTTTTGCGCCGTTGAAGACTAATCCCGGCTTAAAGCTACTGGGCAGTATTGCCGCATTTGGTATTACCACCATCATATTCGGTATTTCTACCAGTTTTGTACTTTCCTTTATTATGCTGCTGCTGGGTGGCCTGTTCGACAGCATTAGTGTAGTGATACGCGGCACTATACTTCAATTATATACCCCCGATGAAATGCGCGGGCGTGTAGCCTCAGTAAACACCATGTTCATCAGTTCTTCAAACGAACTGGGTGCGCTGGAAAGTGGCGCTACCGCCAAATGGATGGGTACGGTACCTGCTGTGATATTTGGCGGGATAATGACCCTGCTGGTAGTAGGTGTGACCTATGCCAAAGCGCCGATACTAAAAGTATTGAAGCTGGACCCTAACGAGGCGGATAAAAGCTGATACGTTTCATCCGTAGTGCCCGTTTCTCTATAAGATGCCAGGAACCGTATGCCAATAGCAATGATACGGGCATGCTGACGACAGCAAGCCATAATTGGTTGAATGAAAAGAAGTACATCAGTGTTTGCTGTACTACAAAGGCATAGATATATACTCCGTAAGACAAATCGCCTATCCGCTTACTGATGTCGCATATCACAGGTGTGCATTTAATACCTACACCTACGACTAATAGCGGTAAGGAAATGTAATGCAGTACATTGAAATGAAATGGGGCAAACAGTGAAATGATTGTGATCATAGCGCTGATTATCAATAATATATTATGATATCGTACCAATGTATTATAGCGAACTGCCGCCAGTAAGGAACCTGCAAAAAAATGACAGCTAAAATTCAGCAAATAGTCGGACCGGAGGATGGAGCCACGTATGGTCAATACATCAGCATAAAAACTATTTACGATGAATAGCAATATATAAACAAGGCTTAAAAGCACTATTATAACCTTATTACGACTACGTATCAGGAACAATGCAGACAAAGCAATGTATAAACTAAACTCATAGGCCAGCGTCCATAATGAACCATTAATCGCCGTATTATAAGGTACCGTAGTAAATACGCCTCTTATACCATATTGAATAAAATATAGCGAAAGGTTTCTGGGCACATAGGAATACACCTCTGTATTGCGCCAATAGGGAACAGGATCATCATAACACAGGGGTACTATTACAAGCACGGTGAACAATAACACTACTATCAAAGCAGGAAACAAGCGTATGATGCGCTTCCAGTAATAATCTATAATGCCCTTACTGCGCTGCAGGCTTTGAAACACCAGGTAACCACTGATAATAAAGAAACCCTGCAAGCCGATATTTGACAACTGTGCCTGCCCATAAGTGTATTGGCACAATACATCACACTCGGATATCCCCGATAACGGGTATGAATGCGTAATAACTACGAACAGGGCAAACAGCAGCCTTAGAAAATCAAAATTGTTCCTGTGCGTTGCAGCGGGCATACTATCCTTTTTACTTTGAAGGATAGAACATGAAATACACCGCACCTATTATCAGCGCAAAAGCCACAGCATAGTTCCATTTAAATGGCTCCTTCAAAAAGAAAATGGCAAAGGCACAAAACACCGCCAGTGATATAACCTCCTGAATGGTTTTTAGCTGAAAGGGCGTATATCCTTCTTTCTGCCCGAAACGGTTGTTGGCAGGTACCATAAACAAGTATTCAAAAAAAGCTATACCCCAGCTGATAAGTATCAACTTTAACAGCGGTGTATCGGCCGTGCCCTTTTTTAGGTGGCCATACCAGGCATAGGTCATAAAACAGTTAGATATTAACAAGCAAACTATCGTGCGCATACAAAGTATTGTATGCCAAAAGTATTCCAATAGAAATAAAAAAAGCACCGGTTATTACGCCGGTGCCTTATTCATTGCCCTTTCGTCTTATGCTTCATTCTTAAATTCATTCCTTGCTACCACCACTCCGTCAAACACATCTATCAATACGGGCTTTGATTTATCTATGTCGCCTGCTATTATCTTTTTGCTCAGCAGGTTTATTATATCCTTTTGTATCACACGTTTCAGCGGGCGTGCACCGTACTGCGGGTCAAAACCACGCTGGGTGATATAATCAAGAGCATAGTCTGAAAACTGTAGGTCTATACCCTGCTGCGCCAGTTGTTTTTGCAATTGCTCCAGTTGAATGCGTATGATACCTTTTATCTCCTTCCTCATCAGCGGGCGGAACATTACAATATCATCCACACGGTTCAGGAATTCAGGGCGCATCGATTGTTTCAGCAGGTCCATCACCTGTTCTTTGGTAGCATCTACCACTTCGTTTATATCCCTGCCTTCCAGGTCGGCGAAGTTTTCCTGTATAATATGGCTACCCATATTGCTGGTCATGATAATGATGGTATTCTTAAAGTTCACCACACGGCCTTTATTATCGGTCAGGCGGCCATCATCCAGCACTTGCAGCAGTATGTTGAAGGTATCAGGGTGTGCTTTCTCTATCTCGTCCAGTAATACCACACTGTATGGTTTGCGGCGCACAGCTTCGGTCAATTGGCCGCCTTCATCGTAACCCACATATCCCGGAGGTGCACCTACCAGCCTGCTTACCGCATGCTTTTCCTGGTACTCACTCATATCTATACGGGTCATCATACTATCATCGTCAAAGAGTACTTCTGCCAGTGCTTTTGCCAGTTCGGTCTTACCAACACCGGTAGTACCCAGGAAGATGAAAGAACCGATAGGCCTGCGTGGGTCGTGCAAGCCTGCCCTGCCACGCCGTATGGCATCTGCCACCACTTCTATCGCCTCATCCTGTCCTACTACCCTTTTATGCAGTTCTTCTTCCAGGTTCAGCAGTTTTTCACGCTCGCTTTGCAGCATACGCTGTACAGGTATACCCGTTGCTTTGGCTACATTCTCGGCTATATCTTCTGCATCTACTTCTTCTTTCAGCAGGCGTTTCTGCTGGCCTTCGTTGCTTTTCAGCTCTTCAGAGAGGCGCTGCACATTTGCTTCCTCTTCTTTTATCTTGCCATAGCGTATTTCTGCCACCTTGCCATAGTCGCCATCGCGTTCTGCTTTTTCAGCTTCCAGTTTCAGCGCCTCTATGTTCGATTTCGATTTGTTTATCTTATCTACTAGTTCCTTTTCTTCCATCCACTTAGCTTTCAGCGTATCGCGCTGCACAGTAAGCAGGGATATATCCTGTCCCAGTTCTTTCAGCTTAGGCTCATCATTTTCGCGTTTGATGGCTTCACGCTCAATTTCTAGTTGGCGGATACGACGTTCCAGTTCGTCCAGTTCTTCCGGCATCGAGTTCATTTCCAGCTTCAGCTTGGCTGCGCTTTCATCTATCAGGTCTATCGCCTTATCGGGCAGGAACCTATCTGTAATATATCTATGCGATAATTCTACTGCCGCGATAATAGCTTCGTCCTTGATGCGCACCTTGTGGTGACTCTCATACTTATCTTTCAATCCGCGAAGGATGGAGATAGCATCTTCCGGCGTTGGCTCATCTACCATTACCTTCTGAAAACGGCGCTCCAGTGCTTTATCTTTTTCAAAGTATTTCTGGTATTCGTTCAGCGTAGTAGCACCTATCGCGCGCAGTTCACCACGGGCAAGGGCTGGTTTCAGTATGTTAGCAGCATCCATGGCACCTTCCATGGCACCGGCACCTACCAGCGTGTGTATCTCGTCTATAAACAGTATCACTTCACCATTGCTTTCAGCTACTTCTTTTACTACGCCTTTCAGTCTTTCTTCAAATTCGCCGCGATATTTGGCACCTGCCATCAGGCCACCCATATCTAGTGCGAATATTATCTTCGATTTTAGGTTATCAGGTACATCTCCATTTATAATGCGGTGGGCCAACCCCTCTACAATAGCGGTTTTACCTACACCCGGCTCACCTACCAATATGGGGTTATTCTTGCTTCTGCGCGAAAGAATATGAAGGGTGCGGCGTATCTCCTCATCGCGACCTATTACGGGGTCCAGTTTACCATTGCGGGCAAGGTCGTTCAGGTTTTTGGCATAGCGCTGAAGAGCGTTATATTGCTGCTCCGCAGTTTGCGAATTGACAGTACTGCCCTTTCTCAGATCTTTAATAGCGGCTATCAATCCTTTTTCGGTAAGGCCGGCATCTTTCAGGGTTTTCGATGTTTCATCATTTACCTGTAGCAAAGCTATCAGCAAGTGCTCCTGTGTTACAAACTCATCTTTGAATTCCTTCAGCACGTTGGCAGTACGTAGGATAGCGTTGTTCAGTTCACGGCTCACACTCTGTGCCGGCTCTCCACTTTGTATAGTTGGAATACGTTTTATCTGCTCGTCCAGCTTGTTTTGCAGAAAGCTGATGTTCACATTATTCTTCTTCAACAGGTGCGTTGTAGGCCCTTCCATATCATCGAGCAGAGCCTGCAGCATATGCGCCGTTTCAATATTCGGGCTCTGGTTGTTGAATGCCAGTTGCTGTGCATGTTGCAGCATTTCCTGGGCTTTTATGGTAAAATTATTCAAGTTCATATCTTGTTCTTGTATTATGGATATAACCATAAAAAACGTTCCAATATAAAGTTAGGTGTTGCTATGACAGTTTATAGCCCATTGATGCGACAAGCTGTCTTAATCTATTGAGAATCAACTGAAAATATTGCAGTTTTAATTTAACAAAGCTGACCGTTTGACGGCTTTTAGTATTATATAGGCAGCACGCCGTAACTTTACCCAATGGCAAATAACAAGAACAGGCGTGCGCTGAAAAGAATGAAAGTAAGACCGGCAGTATTGCCAACTATACTAGACCAGAGCTCATTCGACAAAAACATAATTGATATAATACTAAATACCCTTTATAATAATTCCCATACAGATGCTATGCACCTGGAAAACGAGATATATAAACCTAATAATGTTAACCTGTCTGTAAAAGAAACAGAGCGTATATGGGAGATACTGAAAGCATCGGGTTGGGTAACACCGGTCATTGGATTTGGAAACTCGGGCAAGATTGAGATGACACGAGAAGGTTACCAGCTAATGGCCCAATATGGTAGCTACAAGAGCTACCTGAATGCCCTGCAGGCCCCGCAGCAGCAGCAAACTTTCATTGTGCCCTTTCAATTGGGGACCGGCGGCGAAACAGAAGAACCGGAAGTAAAAAAATCATCCACCCCGAAACGCACCAAGGGAAAACGATAGTTAAAATCTGTAAAGGCTATATAACGTCCTGGTATTTACCATATTTTTGTCGTATGCGCTACCTTTTCACGCTTTCACTATTATTCATTACAGCAATATCGCATGCACAAACCACATCATCTGCAGATGATGTGTGGAGCCTGCAACGCTCGGTCAGGTATGCCCTTGACCATAATATATCTATTCAGCAGAACGTGCTGAATGAAAGGCTGGCAAAACTGACACTATTGCAAAGCCAGCTATCTCAGCTACCTAATGTAAATGGCTCAGGTTCCTACGGCCGTAGTTTTGGCCGCTCTATCGACCCGACAACGAACCAATTCGTTCCCGGCAGCAGCTACGATTTCATCAGCCTTGGTGCCAATGCCGATGTACTGCTCTTTGGATGGTTTCAGAAGCGGAATAATATTTCAGGCAGTAAATTCAGCCTGCTGGCTGCCCGTGCCGACCTTGACCAGTTGAAAGACGATGTATCGCTCAACGTAGCTACGGGCTATCTCAGGGCATTGCTGGCGCATGAGCAGGTTTTGGTGAGCGAAAAGCAGGTAGAACTTTCTAAGGCACAATTAGACCAGACCAGGCGCTTTGCAGAAGCCGGCCGACTGCCGGAACTGAATGTGGCACAACTGGAATCGCAACTGGCTAATGACAGTGCCAACCTGATAACAGCTATATCAGATTACACAGCATC
The DNA here is from genome assembly GCA_036406055.1 of Flavipsychrobacter sp. Classification (GTDB taxonomy): domain Bacteria; phylum Bacteroidota; class Bacteroidia; order Chitinophagales; family Chitinophagaceae; genus Polluticoccus. Next base: position 6,427 of record DASWWE010000133.1, read on the forward strand.
ACTATTAGATATTAAGGCATTACTGAACCTCGATTTTGGCATTACTTATAACCTGCAGATACCGGATATTAAAGTAGATGAGCAGATAGCTGTTTCAGCTATGACGCCGGAAGATATTTATGTAGAAGCATCTAAACATTTAGGTACTATACGCAGTAGCATGTATAAACTGCAGGCATCTCAAAAAAGGCTGGCCGCAGCGAAAGGGGCGCTATGGCCTCAATTAAGCCTCGGTGCTCAGCTGGGTTCTAACTGGTCCAGCACGGTGAAAGATTACACGGGTTTCAACATCACTGGTGCAGCCCCTACGGGCGCCTTCGTACCGGTGCTGGATACAGTACTGCAGGTATATCAGCCTACGGGCACCTATACTACTAAAGATGTACCTGTGGGCAAACAACTGGATAATAATTTCAGGCAAACGGTAGCCTTATCTATCAATATACCCATCTTCAATGCATGGCAATCATCTTATAATGTAAAGCAGGCACGCATCAATATGCTGACCAGCGAACTAAACAAATATCAGGCAGAACTGACGCTGAAGCAAGATGTATATAAAGCCTATAATGATGCCCGCAATTCCATACAAAAATATTATGCAGCAGAACGGGCAGCTACCGCAGCGCAGCGTGCTTTCGATTTTGCACAGAAACGCTACGACCTGGGGCTTACCAATACGGTAGACTACCTGGTAACACAGAACACACTTTATACCGCATCATCCAACCTTGCAAGGGCAAAATATGACCTCATTTTTAAGTTGAAAGTGATAGATTACTACCTGGGTAAGGAATTGAAACTCTGATAGCACATGACAGAAAAACTGAAAGAGGTATTATTACTGGCCACCAAAGAAGCGGGCGCTATCATACAGCAATACTTCCAGGGTAGCTTTCAGATAGATAATAAAGAAGGTATCAACAACCTGGTTACAGAAGTTGATAACCATTCTGAAAAACGCATCATTGAGATTATAAAAGAACACTTCCCTGATCATAGCATCATCAGCGAGGAAGTGGGCGAACTGATACAGGATTCACCCTACCAATGGATAATAGACCCCATAGATGGTACGGTGAATTTTGCCCATGGCATACCCCTGTGTTGTGTGAGCATCGGGTTGAAGTTTGGCGATGACTTACTGCTGGGTACGGTATATAACCCTATGATGAATGAACTGTTCTTTGCAGAAAAAGGCAAAGGCGCTTATCTCAACGACCGTAAAATAAGCGTATCGCAAAAAACAGATTTCAGGAAAGCATGCCTGGTAACAGGCTTCCCCTATAAATGGCCTAACAGTACGGAACACCCTATCCGCGTGTTCGAACGTTTTATTCTGGAAGGCTTACCGGTAAGGCGCCTCGGTTCTGCCGCCATAGACCTTTGTTGGGTAGCCTGTGGCCGTTTCGATGGCTTTTGGGAATACAACCTCAGCTCTTGGGATGTAGCAGCCGGCTACCTGATAGTGCAGGAGGCCGGTGGCGTTATCACTAACTTCGATGGCGAACCATACAGCGTTTTCGATAAGCAAACACTGGCTACCAACGGGCATATCCACGAGAATATGCTGCAGTTGATAAAAAACAAATCTTAATACAATACTGTATATATACATAATGGACGAACAACGGACAGACATAGCATCACTGGGAGAATTTGGATTGATAGACCACCTGACGAGGAATAATGAAACACGCCAGGCAGGCACGCACTTAGCTGTGGGGGATGATGCTGCGGTGATAGATAGCTTTGGCAAACAAACGGTCATTTCAACCGATATGCTGATAGAGGGCATCCATTTCGACCTGATGTACACCCCATTGAAGCATTTGGGCTATAAAGCTGTAGCAGTAAACCTTTCGGATATCTGCGCCATGTTTGCTACACCTACTCATATTACTGTAAGCATCGGCATATCTAACCGTTTTTCGGTAGAGGCACTGGATGAACTGTATGAAGGCATTTATGCAGCTTGCGAACGTTACAACGTGGACCTGGTAGGCGGCGACACTTGTAGCTCGCAAAAGGGGCTTATTATCAGCATTACTGCTATAGGCGAGGTAGAAACCGGCAAATATGTAACACGCAGTGGTGCACAAAAAGGCGATTTACTTTGTGTATCGGGCGACCTGGGTGGCGCTTATATAGGCCTGCAGCTATTGGAACGTGAAAAACGCATCTTCCTGGAAAGCCCCGGCGTACAGCCTGATTTGCAAAACAAAGTCTATACCGTGGGCCGCATATTAAAGCCCGAACCACGTGCCGATATTGTAACCTGGCTACAGGAAAAAGGTATTACCCCCACCAGCATGATAGATGTAAGCGATGGGTTGAGTTCCGAAATATTGCACATCTGCAAGCAGTCAAATAAAGGCTGTGTGCTATATGAAGACAAAATACCCATACACAGCGAAACCAAAGAAATGGCACTGGAGTTTAACGTAGCCCCCTCTACCTGCGCATTGAGCGGTGGTGAAGATTATGAATTGCTCTTTACCATAAAGCAGGAAGATTACGAGAAAATAACCATCAGCGAGCAGATAAGTGTAATAGGCTACATGACAGATGCCGAGGAAGGCACCATACTGCATACCAAGGGTGGCAACACCCACAAACTGGTAGCACAGGGGTGGACGGCTTTTAACTGATAAAAAATGTTTACAAGCCCTTTACATCGTAAATTATTTTTGTATTTTGGCATAAATAAAGATTTTCTATAGCATGAAGTTTTGGAAGCATACCCTAATATCTGCCATCGCGTTTGTTGGCGTTTCATCTTCAGTACTGTACACATCTTGTACAGAAGATAGCTGCAAAACCCTGATATGCAGGAATGGGGCTACATGTGCAGATGGCCAGTGTAAATGCCCTACTGGCTTTGAAGGCACCCAATGCGAGAAGCGTGCTGCAGACAGGTACGTAGGATTCTATGTAGGCCAATTGAATATTGACAATCAGCCACCGGTAGCAGACTCTGCCCGTATTTGGGTTGTAAATTATCCCGGCACTGTAGCCTTTGAAAGGTTTACCCGTGAGCATGATGTCCTTATTGGTAACGTTTCACCTGTAGATGGCAAAATATATATTAACGATGGCCAGTTTGGGGGACGTACCATTACCATCTCAGTTATCGACAAAAAGATTTACTTCACATCTTTAGAAAAGCCTAATGGCGAACTGCAAACTATCAACTTTGTAGGCACACGCAGAGACTAATATCTAATTTGTTATACAATATGTAAAAACCGGGTAAATAATACCCGGTTTTGCATTTATCGTTCGTTATCAAACATCAAAATCTGTAGATTTGCCCGTATGTCAATCAGTGTAGCAGGGCTTACCAAAGTGTATGGTACCCAAAAGGCAGTAGATAACATTAGCTTCGAACTAAAGAAAGGCGAAATAGTTGGTTTCCTGGGGCCGAATGGTGCCGGAAAGTCTACCACTATGAAGATGATAACAGGCTACCTGCCTGCTACTTCAGGCACAGTGAAAGTTTCGGGTTTTGATGTAGCTGCACAACCGCTGGATGTAAAACGCTCTGTAGGCTACCTGCCCGAAGCCAACCCGCTATACTATGATATGTATGTGCGGGAATTCCTTGAATTCAGTGCTGGTGTACATAAACTTTCCAATGCCAAACAACGCATCGAACAGATGATAGATATTACAGGCCTTGGCAAAGAAGCACATAAAAAAATAGGCATGCTATCGAAAGGCTACAAGCAACGTGTGGGCCTGGCACAAGCTATGCTGCACGATCCGCAGGTGCTGATATTAGATGAACCGACATCGGGACTTGACCCTAACCAGCTGGCAGAGATACGCGACCTGATATTACGTATAGGCAAAGAAAAAACGGTATTACTTTCCACACACATCATGCAGGAAGTGCAGGCCATGTGCAGCCGTGTTATCATCATAAATAACGGCAAAATCGTTGCCGACGATAGCATAGATAAGATACAACAAGTTAACAGTACCCAAGGCATACTTTTAGTATCTTTTGAAACAGCGGTGGATACCACCCTCTTCCAAAACCTTAAAAACCTGAAACAGTACGAGGCTATCGGGCAGAACAAGTACAAAATGACAACTGACAAACCGGAAGAACTGCGTAAGGAAGTGATGCAGTTGGCACTGAACCATGATATCAATATCAGTTCGCTGCAGGCCGAAACACAATCGCTGGAAGATGTATTCCGCTCGCTGACGGTAAAAAACTAGACTAGCTTATGCAACGTGTACAAACGCTGATACAAAAAATATCGGAACTGGCAAGCAGGCCAAACCCTGACCTGATAGAAGTAGACCTGATGATGGACTATACCCGCGTTTTGTATGCCGACCTTGCAGAATGGCGCAACCGCCTGGTATTTACCAACCAGGTGCCACAGCCGGAAACAACACCGCCTGCCAACGTACCGCAAGTGCAGGAAGAGGTTCCGGAGAAAGTGACGCAGGAAAATATAACCGAGCCCGTAGTACAACAGCAGCCGGAGACTACCTTACCGCAGCAACAGGAAGTAGTAGTAATAAAAGAAGATGCCCCACATGATACACACGTATCGGAACCAAGGCATGAAGCATTGGCACAAAGCACCGTAGGATCTGAAACGGCCTATGCTACGCGCATACCTGCCGAAAGCATACAAAGCATGATAGGCATCAACGATAAATACCAGTTTATCAGTGAGCTGTTCGGCAATAATAAAGATGATTATGATGCGGTGATAGAGGAATTGGAAACTTTTGAAAACTATCCGCAGGCGCTAAGCTGGCTCAATACCTATACCGGCAACAGGTATAACTGGGACTATGAGCATGAAACTGTTCAATCGTTCCTCAGCATTATCGAGCGTTATTATTATTCCCGCTGATTATTCGAAGAAGAATTCTTCCGACTTACGCTTAAAGATAGGTATATACCATCCACCACGTATGCCGAATAGTATATCGATGCGTTGCTTGTCATCAGGGCGCATTACATCATACAGGTAATCCCTTCGGCCTTTTGTGAAGCCTGCAGTTATATCCAGCCCTATGTGGAAGTTGATAAGCCCGTCGTTGGCAAAATAAGTGTAAGCAATGTACTCTTCTATAAAAATACCATTGGTAAGCCTGTCGTAGCCTTTACGGTTCTCTTTGTTTATTTGTACGATGTCGGCACTACGTTCAAAGATGTTGATCTTATGCTGCATAAAGCCTACAGATGTAAGCGCCAACAAGCCATTATCACTGCTTTTTTTACCGAAGTTGAAGATCTTGCCCGCCTGCACCCCTATCATATAGCCACGTTCAAATGTACCTACACCCTTTCGATAACCGTTCTGGTCTATCAAAAAGCCATTGGCATCCTTCAGGTTTATCATCAGGCTGTCTTCCTTTATCTTATTGCCTACAATGAAGTCTATTTTAGGGCCAAACATCCAGTTGCTGGCTGTTTTATACATCACCCCGCCGCCAAGCCTGTAGCTTGTTCCAAAGCGTTTGGCCATATCCCCACCCGGCTGGTCCAGCCCGGCATTGATGGTAAAAACCACACCTTTACGCGCAGGTTTTTTTTCAGTAGTACCAAAAAGGTCTTCCTGTGCATAGCCACCTGATATACAAACTGCAGTAGTAAGAAACGAAAGGATGATTTTTTTCATTATACCTGGCTGATAAAATTAAACGCCGTGAAGATAACGCAAATACTTCGTTCCCAACTGTTACAGAAGCGATAAAAACATTCGCGTGACAGATTTATTGTTTTGACGAATAAAGCCTAAAGCGTAGGTTTGCAGCCGTAAAATACACATATGTTCAACTTACAGATGGTTGACTTAAAACGTCAATATGCAAAGATAAAAACCGAGGTAGATGCAGCCATACAAAACGTACTGGATACGACTGCCTTTATAGGCGGGCCCGATGTGCAGGAGTTTGGCAAAGAACTGGCACAATACCTGGGCGTAAAACATGTAATACCCTGTGCTAATGGAACTGATGCCTTGCAGATAGCCCTGATGGCGCTGGACCTGAAACCCGGCGATGAGGTTATCACCACATCATTTACCTATATAGCCACCGTAGAAGTAGTAGCGCTGTTGCGCCTGAAACCTGTGTTTGTAGATGTAGATGCCGACACCTTTACTATGAATATCGATGCGCTGCGCAAAGCCATCACCCCGAATACCAAAGCCATCATACCGGTGCACCTGTATGGGCAGGCTGCCAATATGGAGCCTGTATTAGCTATAGCAAAAGAGCATAACATACCCGTAATAGAAGATAACGCGCAAGCTATTGGTGGCAGCTATACTTTTAGCGATGGTACTAAGAAGAAAACAGGTACTATGGGCCTGATGGGCACTACCTCTTTCTTCCCCAGCAAGAACCTGGGCTGCTATGGCGATGGTGGCGCTATGTTTACCAATGATGATGCACTGGCTGAAAAACTGAAAATGATAGCCAACCACGGCCAGAAGGTACGCTACTATCATGAAATGGTGGGTTGCAATAGCAGGCTGGATAGCATACAGGCTGCCGTACTGCGCATCAAGCTGAAACATCTGGATGAGTATTGTGATGCCCGTCGTGCAGTGGCCGATTATTACGATAATGCGTTTGCAGGAAATGAACACCTCATTACTCCACATCGTCCTGCATACAGCCACCATGTATTTCACCAGTATACTTTACAGGTAAAAGGCATCAACCGCGATGCACTGGCTACTGCACTTACAGAACGTAAGATACCTAACATGCTGTATTATCCGGTGCCTTGCCACAAGCAGAATATGCTGAAGGAATTTGGCGGTGCTGATTTTGTACTACCGGTAACAGATATGCTGCAAGACTGCGTAATATCATTGCCTATACATACAGAGCTGACAGAACCCGAACTGAAACACATTACTACCAACGTACTGGAAGCAATAGCACAACTGGCTAAATAATGAACGTAATAAAAACCCCGATAGAGGGACTGCTGATACTGGAGCCCCGTGTCTTTAACGATGACCGCGGCTATTTCTTCGAAAGCTATAATGCCCGCAGTTTTGAAACAGCTACCGGTATGGCTTATAATTTTATACAAGACAACCAGGCACGCTCTACAAAGAATGTATTGCGCGGCCTGCATTATCAAAATGCCCCTACCGCCCAAACCAAACTGATACGTGCACTGGAAGGTACAATATGGGATGTAGTGGTAGACCTGCGTGCAGGGAGCGCTACCTTTGGACAGTGGTTTGGTGTAGAACTATCGGCTGAAAATAAAAGGCAATTCCTGATACCACAGGGTTTTGCGCATGGATATTCAGTATTGAGTGATACAGCAGAGGTATTTTACAAATGCGATAACTTTTACGATAAAGGCGCAGAAGGTGGCGTCAATTATGCCGATCCTGCACTGGCTATCGATTGGAAAATAGACCTGAAGGATGCCATCGTTTCAGAAAAAGATATTGCACAGCCTATGCTGAAAGCCGCGAATTACCATTTTTAAAAACATTAGTATTTCATAATCAGAATCCCTTGCTTATAGCAGGGGATTTTTCGTTTTAATCTCTGACTATAGATTTTCTAATGGCTACTTCAATAAAAGCAATAATTAAATTATACCGAACGGTATATTTTTACATCGTAATGCATACAGCTGGTGCATAGCAATGTAAAACTTAATCATCTCACTTAAAAAAAGAAGAAATGAATACAACAAATAATACCGTATTGATAACAGGTGGCAGTGCAGGCATAGGCTTTGAAACTGCCAAACAATTTATAGCACGCGTTAATAAAGTAATCATAGCAGGGCGCAATGCGGAACGCCTGCAGAAAGCTGCGGCGCAGATACCTGATGCAATAGCTATACAGGCAGATGTTACTAATAAAGAAGATGTAGCTAAGCTGGTAAAGACTATAAAAACCAATCATCCAGACCTGAACATGCTTATCAATAATGCCGGTAGCGCCTTTGTATATACACTGGGTGGTGAAAGTGATGCTTATAGTAAAGCAACATCAGAAATAGATACCAACTACCTATCTATTGTAAACCTTACAGAACAACTACTACCCATATTGCGCACGAAAGCGGATGCTGCTATAGTGAACGTTTCATCCATAGTAGCATTTGCACCATCGGCTGTGTTACCTACTTATACAGCCAGCAAAGCAGCCCTGCATGCTTACACCAAAACATTACGCTATACCCTGAAAGATACCAGTATCAAGGTATTTGAACTGATGCCGCCATTGGTAGATACCGAGTTTTCTGCTGAAATAGGCGGGCACAATGGTATAAAGCCATCAGTAGTAGCAAGTGAACTTATTGAAGCACTGGAAAGAGATAATTATGAGATACATGTTGGTGATACTGCTGCCATCTACCAGCTATCCTTGAAATCTCCGCAGGAAGCTTTGCTAGCGATGAATAACAGGTAATAGGTACCATAAAAAGGCAGGCTTAATGGCCTGTCTTTTTATATTAATATCGTTTGTTCCTTACCTGTTACCAAATAGTAGACTTCCTATCCTTACCATAGTACTACCCTCTTCTATCGCCAGTTGGTAATCGCCGCTCATACCCATACTACATGTATCGAAGTGTGGTTTTGCCATGAAGTAAGACTGCTGCACCAGCTTGAAGGTATTGTGTAGCCTTGCAAACTCGGCACGTACTTTGGCTTCGTCATCGGTAAAGGTAGCCATGCCCATCAGGCCACATATCTCTACGTTTTGCAGCTGTGTTTTTTGTGCTTCGTAGTGATCTAACAGTTCTATAATACCCGTTTCGTTGAGGCCGTGTTTGGTTTCCTCATCGGCTATATGTAGTTGTAGTAACACTTTAATAATACGGCTATGCTTAGCTGCCTGCTTGTTTATTTCTTGCAGCAACTTAAAGCTATCTACCGCGTGTATCATATATACATAAGGTGCTATGTACTTTACTTTATTGCTTTGCAGGTGGCCTATGTAGTGCCAGCGTATATCGGCAGGCAATAGGGGTTGTTTTTCTGCCAGTTCCTGCACATAATTTTCACCAAAATCCCGCTGGCCTATATCATATAAAGCCTGTATATCTGATACCGGTTTTATTTTCGATACCGCTACCAGTGTTACGTTCTTCTGCTGCAATTCGGCAGTAATGGCCTGCCATGCGGCTGTATTTACCATACTTAATACTGCTCCTGTTCGTTAGGAAAATCTTTGCTCTTTACATCGCTGATATAGTGCTCGGTGGCTTTCTTCATCTCGTCATATAGGTTCAGGTACCTGCGCAGGAAGCGGGGCGAGAATGACTTGGTGATGCCCAGCATATCGTGCATTACCAGCACCTGCCCATCTACATGCATACCGGCACCAATACCTATCACGGGTATCTTCAGCGCTTCCGCTACACGCTTGCCCAGTGTGGCGGGTATCTTTTCCAGCACCAGTGCAAAGCAGCCTGCTTCTTCCAGCAGTAGTGCATTCTTCACCAGTTGTTCTGCCTCAGCTTCTTCTTTGGCACGTACGGTGTAGGTACCAAATTTATATATCGATTGCGGTGTAAGCCCTAAGTGGCCCATAACGGGAACACCTGCACTTATGATGCGTTTTACGGATTCTATTACCTCCTCACCTCCTTCCAGTTTTATAGCATGCCCACCCGATTCTTTCATAATGCGGATGGCAGAGTTCAATGCCTCTTTACTATTGCCTTGGTAGCTACCAAACGGCATATCTACCACCACCAGGCAGCGGTCTACCGCACGCACTACGCTTTGGGCATGGTATATCATCTGGTCGAGCGTGATGGGTAGCGTAGTTTCATGCCCCGCCATTACGTTGGATGCACTATCGCCCACCAGCAATACATCTATACCTGCATCATCGAAAATGCGCGCCATAGAGAAATCGTAAGCCGTCAGCATGCTTATCCTTTCCCCGTTCTGCTTCATTACCTGCAGTGTATTGGTGGTTATCTTGGAAACTTTCCCCTGTGTAGACATATCAGAGATTCCCGAGGGAGTTTTTTAGCTATGCCATAAAGACATAACAAGGTTAAATTAATTTGAGGATTCAAAGATAGGTATACTATTTATAATAGCGATTGCATCTATTGATGGTGCTATACCGATTGGTGTATTATTCTTTAAAAAAATTCATTAACTCATTTCGTTATCTATCATGGCATTTATCCTGTCGAGGGCTGTGTATAACAACTGGTGGTTGCCCATGATCTTCGATAGCATCACCCCACCTTCCAGCATCATGATGATACTATGGGCATAGTATTCGGCCTGTATCTCTTTCTTGAATATACCTTCCTGCACACCTGCTTCTATAATGCCGGTCAGCGAGCGTACCCAGCTTTTTATACTTTGCTGAACGGGCTTTTTCAGGAACGATATATTATCATCTGCCTCTATAGATGCATTCAGCACCGGGCATCCACCACGTTCAAATAGCTTCTTCCAGTTATCGCGGTAGTACTGGGTAAAGGCTTTCAACTTATCATAAGCTGTATTATGACTAGCATATACCGCCTCCAGGCGTTTCTGCATGGCCTCAAAGTTGTGCTTATATACCGCTATAGCCAGTTGGTCTTTATCCTGAAAGTTTCCGTAGATGGCACCCTTGGTAAGCCCGGTAGCTTCCATTATGTCCGACAATGAAGTAGCCACATACCCTTTGGTATTAAAAATCGGTGCCGATTTCTCTATGATGAATGCGGTGGTCTTTTCTGCCTTCGACATACGTTGCCCTGCAAAGATACTAAGAATATACCAAAAGGTATATTTAGAACATATAAGTTAACACATCGATGCTCGTATCATTTCACGATATATAGCGTAAGTGTAGTTCTATCGTCATCAGACGGCAGGTAGTTACCTATGTATGATTCATGATTGTTCGCCAGCTTTAGCTCCCAAGATTCGCATTTACCCTCAACGCTGCTGCTTAGTTTATTAAATGCAGTAAACATCTTCTTACTTAGTACTCCTGCTTTTATATACCTGGCTGGTGTACGGTAAACCAGCAACACCTGCTGAATAGGACAGTTCTTTACTATTGCTGCACTCAATTCCGTTTTCAATTCATCAGGTAGCTCCTGCCCTTCTTCCATTCCGCTTATATCAAACTGTATAGGGTGTGCACGCAAAACACTATCTACAAGCATGTATGTATGGTAATACTTTGCATTCTCACCTACCCTTCGCCATTGTGTTACAGTCACCTCACCTGCATCATACAGCTTTTCCATAGCTTCTTTATACAGGTAATAGTGCTTTATATCGCGTGCAGCAATGGCACCTGCATACAGCCCGCCATCGGTCAGCTTTGGCCACCCATGCTTAGCTACATATTTACTTAGAAACGCAAACTGTAGTGTATCTGCATCATTGATACGTTTTTGTAACTGTGCTATAAATGTGTTGTACCCTGCATCCCTATATTTAGCGCGTGTTTTATAGGCGCTATCGCGTTGTGCCCTTAATGCCTGTATGATTATATAGTGCCGCTGGAAACTATCGTGCACTGCCGAATACTTTGTGCTACTGAACCTTGCTATACATGCTTCGCTATCTTTTGCTGATAGATGGTACTTAGCCAGTCTTGTTTGTATGTTATTAGCCGTATAACCAAGAAATACAAGATGGCAAGGACTCACCATCATCAGGTATCTACCCGTATTTACACTATCCTTTAGCTTCGAGAAACTATCTGCCAGTTGCAGGTAACGAAAGGTGGACGCTTCATGTTCCCCGGCAGGTACTACTATCTTATCGGCATATGCCCTCGGACTGAATTCTGTAGTCTTCTTATCGCGCCTGATGGTTATCGAGCGCATCTTCTGTATATCCTCCACGGTTAGTTTGCTGTCATATATTGCCCCCAGGTCTTTGGCATAGCTTTGCAGCGATGTTGTAAACCCAGCTTGCTTTCGACGCTGCTCTACCTGTGCAGCATCCTTTATCGGCCATATATACACTTTGTGATAAATGCTATCCTTAGCCTCGTCATACATTCTTACACCACAGCCCTGCGTACCATATAACTGTGGCTTGTTCTGTTCCATCAGCAGGCGGTCTTCCATCATGGCTACAAGTGGCATGGGCAATTCACCCTTTGCACCTGCGGCCTTTATCATCGGGAAGTAGGTAGCTATCTTATCTGAATGCTGGATAACATAAAACACAACTTCATTAGTTGGCATACCCACCAGTGCTTTACCCGGGTATCCGTGTTCTTTTATTACCTGCTCAACAAACACAAGGTTTTGCTTGTCGATATTGGCCTGCCTGAACATTAGCAAATGTTCTAACTGTGCGGGTGTGGTATTATTGGCTTTTGCTAATGAATCTACGGTAGCAGCATCCATATTTGCTATTAGCATGCCCCTGTACAATTGGTCTAGCTGCATGATGCTATCCAACTGCCGTTTCAGTCCAGCATTCTGCGCACATGCTATATGCGTAAATAGAAAACTATAGATGATACATAACAGGCAACGCATAGGATAACAGGTATACATTTAAATATACCCTAATAACCCAAGTATTACAATAAGACTATATAAAAATATTAGCAGCCATCATCCATGCCTTATCAAAGGCTTCGCGGTTGATGTGCAGGGGTATATTGTTGGCTTCTGCCCATGTTACGATGTGCTCTGTGGCTATGTTGCCTACCAGTTCGTCTTTGGCCATGGGGCAGCCTCCAATACCTTTCATGGCGCTATCGTAGCGGTAGCAGCCATTATCCCAGGCGGTTTGTATCTTCTCCTCCCACGTAGTAGCGGTGCTGTGGAAGTGTGCACCAATGGTCACGTCTTTAAATTCAGGAACGAGGTGTTTGTAGATGTATTCAATATTAGCGGGCTGGGCTACGCCTACGGTATCTGCCATGGCTATGGTTTTGATGCCCATAGCGGCCAGCTTGCCTACCCAGTTGATGGCTACTTCTGCACTGTATTCATCGCCATAGGGATTACCAAAACCCATAGAGATATATACAACCAGCTCTTTACCATGCTGCACACATAGCTGCTGCATTTCTTCTACCTGCTTTAGCGATTCGGCAATGGTCTTATTGGTATTGCGCAACTGAAAGGTTTCGGAGATAGAGAACGGGAAGCCCAGGTAATGTATCTGCTCATACCCTACGGCCTCTTCGGCACCACGGGTATTGGCTACTATGGCCAGCAGCTTGGTATTCACACCATCCAGTTGCAATTGGGGTATCACTTCTTTGGTATCTGCCAGTTGCGGTATGGCCTTGGCCGATACGAACGAGCCGAAGTCCAGCACATCAAAGCCTACTTGCAGCAAGGTATTCAGGTAATCGACCTTGGTTTGGGTAGGTATAAAATGTTTCCAGCCCTGCATGGCATCGCGCGGACATTCTACTAAGGTGATGCTTTGTTGCATATTGTATTGTGTGAAATGGAGTGTAAAGATACGATGCCTATTCGTAAGGTAAGTATCAGCCGCATCTATGCCTGCATTTAGCCCAGCTCTTTTATCCTTTCTTTTGCAAGGTTCTTTGCCTGTGCATCGCCATACTTCAGCACCATCCTGTAATACTTTAAGGCATTTTCCTTATCCTTTAGCCTGTAGTAAATCTCTGCTATATTATTTAGCACTATATAATCTTCAGGTACAATTGCCGCAGCTTTTAGCAACGGAACGAGTGCCTGGCTCAATTCATTTTTGATAGAGTATGCAACAGCCTGGTCTGATAAAAACGGGGCATGGTCGGGAAATAATAACAATGCAGCATTTGCAGCCTTCAGCATATTATCAGCCTGTTCATCCCCTACTTCATACAATTGAAGAATGTAAGATTGCGTGTTGTCTTTGAGGAAGGTAACAGGGTCTTTTACGGGTTTATTATCCGTCCACAACCATTGATGATTAATGGTAGCTGAATATTGCAGTGTTTTCACAAGTTCGTCAGCAAACACATCATATCTGCCATTCTCGCCCAGCATATATATTTTGCCAAAACGCATATCCAGCCTTTTAGGAAATTTCCCTATCCCTTCATCTATTACCCGGTAGGCTTGCACTAATGCTTGCGGATTGTAACCTGCAGATTCATTCAGGAATGCCATTGTAGAATCCTGATTATTACGAACAGCTAAGGAGTTTTTTCCTTGTGCTTTATCATCAAAACTCAATACCGGCTCCCTGCTTTTTACAGCATGATAATTGAACGCAGCCGTATAGTATTCTGCATCATCCGGCTTTTCTGCATACCATTTTTCCAGCAGCATTCGTTGCCCTGCTGTGTCTTTAGCATTAAACAACTTATCGAAACGGGCATTGTAAGATTGAGCAATAGTATTATTGCATACCAAGAGGAATAATATACCAAGTATGGCCAGTCTTTTCATATCAAAGGTTCAGGCCACAATAATAGAAAAACAGGTGGTTTTATGATATTAATTCCAAAAACTTGTGCAACCCCTTCTTCTTCTCATCATCCAGCAGGTAATGGATGTCTGATGTGTAATAATACTTCAGGTCGTAGTACGGGAATGGGGTTTCGGCTACTACGGTATCTATGTGCTTCAACCCCTCTGCATTGGCGGCATTGAAGGCAGCGAGGAAATCAGCAGGCAGTGGCTTATTGGCTATCCATGCGGCAAATACGAATGGTAACCCTGTATATTCCTTCCACCCTGCGGCAAGGTCGTACACGTATTCAAAATTGGTAAGTTGTTTCAGTGCCCTGTCGCCTATGATAACGCCTGCGGTAGTACCGTTTATATACTCTATATAGTTCTCCGTTGCGGGTTTAAACATCACCTCTTTTTTCCAGTGTTTTTCAAACAGCAGTTGCGCCAGCCTTACCGATGTGCGGCTTTGGTAATCGAGGTACACGGTTTCAATCTCATCCATAGGCACCATGCTAAAGATGCACACACTGGCCACATGGCCATCGGCAGCTATACCATAATCGCTCACGATGTGCGCACCGGGTATGCCGGGCATAGCGGCTACGGGCATCAGTGCCATATCTATTTTTCCTTCCTGTAAATCCTTAGCCAGATTGGATGGGTAATCGAGCAGCAATTCCATATCGTTCATCACCGGGCTACGCTCTATACCGTATAGTAAGGGTTTGGTATTCAGATAACTTACTCCTGCAACTTTTATTTTGGCGCTCAACAGTCTATTTTTAGGGCGTAAAGATAGCAAAGGCTTAGGATAGATGTCGCAACACTTAATTATTTATACAGACGGAGCAGCAAGAGGTAACCCCGGCCCCGGGGGATATGGCATAGTGATGAAATGGGGTGATAAGATGAAAGAAATGTCGCAGGGGTTCAGGCGCACTACCAACAACCGTATGGAACTGATGGCGGTGGTAGAGGCACTAAAGAGCCTGAAACGCGACGGGCTGGATGTGGTGATATACAGCGACTCTGCATACGTGGTAAACTCGGTAGAAAAAGGCTGGGTATTTGGATGGGTGAAGAAAGGCTTTGCAGGCAAGAAGAATACCGACCTGTGGCAGGAATACCTGAAGTATCATAACAAGCACCGGGTAAAATTTGTATGGGTAAAAGGCCATGCCGATAACCCCTGGAACAACCGCTGCGACCAACTGGCCACCGCCGCCGCCGATAGCGGCAAATGGCTGATAGACCATGGGTATGAGAGTGGGAATGGGTAGCCCTCCCCGTCATTACGAGGAGCGCAGCGACGTGGTAATCTCACGAAATGAATATAACGTAACACATGCTATCGTGAGATAGCCACAGTACATATTTGCCTTCGCAAATACTCCCTTCGCTATGACGATGCGTGTGTTTTTCCTTCAAACACATTTTGGACACTTTTGGACACTGGACACTTTTCGTTTTACATAACTCCCCTACTCCCGTCATTGCGAGCGTAGCGAAGCAACCTCGAGATATACGGGTTGCGTAATAGGTGTTCTCGCGAGGTTGCTTCGTCGTGCCTCCTCGCAATGACGCGAGTAAAAAGAGCGCTGTCCCAAAATAAAAACGGGACACTTGGGTATTGATTATCAATCATAATTGTCCAAAATGTCCGGGACGGGACAGCGGGACACTTTCATTTTGCATAATTGGAACGAATGGAACGGTGGAACGTGGAACGCGCGGAACTTTCTAAAAACACGTTTTTTTTACTATTCCCCATCCTTCACCCGCAATACATTGGCGCCACCTATGGCAGGGTCTTCCTTGCGTTGCAGGGGTGCATCGTGTACAGTAATATATATTTCTAAAGAACCGGTGCTGACTGTGCCTTTCAGTATATGCCCGCCATATGCTTTAAAGTTTTTCCCCGTTACCACACCATGTGCATGTATAGATGGTTTACCTTCCTTCCAGGCTATGCTACCCGTCATGCCGGCCATCTCTACATCTGCAAAGTCTTTGGGTTTATAGGTTTTCTTTTTAAAGTTGTAATAGCCAAATTGCACATTTACAAAACCTATACCTGTAAAGTTGGCAAAGGGTATCTGCTCCCGCTGTGCCAGTTGCTCTATAGCGGGTATGATGCTATCACCCATCCTCAATACCAATATATAGCCCGTAGGTGTTTTGCGGTATTTATCAGTAATATCCTGTGCATTACTACTATTATTTATCAATAGCATTATTATGAATAGATACAGGTATTTCATGGTATTTGTTTAAAGAAAGGCGTGTAAAAATCAAGCCATCGCTCTCAATGACGGATGTATTATAGTAAGATGTAAAAAACGTATTTTTCAGAACATAGCTCGCGTTCCATTGTTCCATTGTTCCATTGTTCCAGTATTGCAAAATGAAAGTGTCCCACTGTCCCGTCCCGGACATTTTGGACAATTTTGATTGATAATCAATGCTATTTGTCCAATTTATATTTTCGCGATGCTACTCCTTACTGCCATGCTTGGCATCATATAGCACATTCTCCAGCGTCCACGGTAGCTGTGCCTGTAGTGTTTCTTGTCGCACGGGGCAATCGGGTACGGCGCACAGGTGGCATTGGTAGGGCATGCACGCATCTATATGTATGAACATCTCTACCTTATTGGCATAATGCTCTTTGATGAGGTCTTCCAGTGCATGCACTTCGCGCTCAGCCTCACGCACCTGGTAATACCACGGCAGGGTCATATGGGCATCTATATGCAGCACATCGCCATACTGTATCACGCGCAGGTTGTGCAGGTCTATCCACTGTGGTTTGCGGTATTGTTGCAGGGTTTGTATCACATCGGTCAGCACCTTTTCATCGGCCTCGTCCATAATACCCGCCAGCGAACGCCGCACCAGTTTATACCCCGTTACCAGTATCACTATGCTGAATATTAAGGCCACCACGCTATCCAGCCACTGCCAGCCCGTTACCAGCAGCAGTACTAAGCCTACTATTATGGCAAACGTAGAGTACGCATCCGATTTCAAATGCTTTCCGGCAGACTCTACTATCAGCGAACGGTGTTTCTTACCCTCACGCTCGGCATACACCCCTGCTATGTAGTTGATGATACCCGCCGCCCCGGTTATGTAGATACCCACATCCAGCTTATGTAGCGGTTTAGGGTCTATCAACTGGTCTATGGCTTCGTAGATGATCATCAGCCCTGCTATAAATATCAGCGAGCCTTCTACGGCAGACGATACAAACTCTGCCTTACCATGCCCGTAGGGGTGGTTGGCATCGCGCGGCTTTGCAGCCAGTATGATGCTATACAGGCCTATGAAACCTGCTATTACATTTACCGTGCTTTCCAGCGCATCGGTCAGCACCGTTACCGAATGGGTAAGATACCATGCCCACAGCTTGCCTATGAAGAGTATTACGGAAAGAAAGGCGATGTATCGCTGAAGGCGTACCGGCATGCAAGGAGAAAAGTTACGATGCAAAAATACATCATTTTCTAAATGCTTTATTCATTACACCACCGCTCCAGCCTGCCATTCCGCCTACTATAGCACCTAATATTATTGTTACTAACAGAAAGAGAAAACCATTAGGCAAACCTAAAACTTTTGCCATCCTTCCCGATAAAATATGTTCGTTGGGTATATCTCTATACAGGGTTACTACCAGCCACGTGAGCCCCACCCCGCCAAAGCCCGCCAGGAAAGCTTTGCCCGGTGTTATCTTCGCATTCACCGTTACCACAAAGGCCACGGCAGCCGCCATATACCACGGCAATAGATAGGTGGCTATACCCGCACAAATAGCTATGATGATAATGTATTTTAGTAGCTGCATGGGTTATGTTATGGTTGAATGGTCCATGTATATTTTATATCCTTATCATTGGGCTTGCTCGCAGCAGGTACAAAGCTAAGGCGGTAATATTCGCCCTTCACCCATTTATCCAGGAAGGTAGCATAGTACTTACTGCCCGGATTGCCCGATTGCCCGCCGGGGTACACGCCATAGGCTTCTATATCCTTCGTCATCTGCACCACCATCCGCCACGATGGCCCGTGGTCGCCTTTTACGGCATTCACCGTATTACCCCATCCACCTACTTCAAGGTCGCCATAGCTAAAGGCAGGTAGTTTGGTTAAGTGTTTTACGGTTGTATTCTTGGCATGATACCATTCCAGCCTGTTGGCTTTCTGCAGTTTGTTCAGGCTATCGCTGGCTTGTTTAAAGCTGGCATACAATATATCCTCATCCAGCATATAGGGCGCATCATCCCTACCCGTTACCATTTCCATCAGCCTTTCGGGCGACATCTTCAGGTCATCGGTACGTCCCACAGTAGCCAGCCTGTTGTAGGCATAATACCACCACACCATAAACACCGTAGCGGCCTTGCTATCTTTCGTCAGCCGATAATCCCAGCCGGCCAGTTGTTGCAGCCAGTTGCGCTCTGTATTGTTCAGGGTATGCACGGGCAGGTGTTGCAAAAACACGGGCAATACATTCGCCGCCAGTACCGAAAATACATCTTGCTGCAAGGCAAACATATCCTGCACGGTAGCCGCCGTAGTGCGCTGCAATACCTGGTTGATACGCCACGAGCGGAACTCGTAGAAATAACCATTGTACCAGTATGGGTAGGTAGTATCAGTAACGGTTTGATTGGCAGATGCTAAATATCCTTGCGCAGGATTGAACGCATGCGGGTTTTCGCCCACGGGTATGTTTTGCCCCCATAGAGTACTGCTATCGCTGCCATCCATAATGTACCTGCCCTGCCCTCTCCATTTGTTTATGAATTGCCCTTGTCCCCACAGCGCTATATTACCCTGCACATCGGCATACAGCATATTCTGCGCGGGACATAAAAACTGTTGTATAGCAGCTACGTATTGTTCATAATTACTACTCCTGTTCAGCAGGTATATAGATAGTATCTCGTTGCTGGGGCGGTGCGCCATCCACGTTAGTGCCAGTGGTATCTTCAGTTTGCCCGGTGCTATAAAGTGTGCATCATATATCAGCGGGCCGTGTAGGGTATAGCGTACCGTATCGTTATAATCAGGCTTGCCTTTGATGCGTATCTGCTCTATCCTGTTGGTATACAGCAGTTCCTTTCCTGCAAACCAGTAGGTATTGGCAGATGGTTCTTTGATAGCGTAAAAGTCCTTTACATCGCGGTAGTTATTGGTGAAGCCCCACGATATATTATCATTAAACCCGATGATGATACCCGGCGAACCCGGCAGCGATACACCATATACATTCACACCCGGCGCATGCAGTTGCATCTCGTACCACAACGATGGTAGGTTTAATCCCAAATGCGGGTCGTTGCACAATATAGGCGCACCACTCTTGGTACGGCTACCACTCAATGCCCAGTTATTACTACCCTTACCCTCATTCTCATTCACCGCAAAGTCTTCACCCGTCAGCGGCACACACATGATGCTATCGGCAGGTGTTATAGGTGCTTTCAGGCTGGCAATTTGTGGTATGGTATCAGCAGGTATCACAGGCACCGTGCCTTTATTCCTTTCGGCAAATACTTTATCAAACAGCATATTCGGGTTGAACATACTGTTCTCTTGTTTCAGCCTGTTTCTTAGTATGGTCAGTTGTATATCTTCTGTATAGCCCGTCAGGTCATCGGCCATATACTTTAGCAGCAGGGCGCATTTCAGGTTGGTCCACGGTTCGGGCTTAAAGCCTATCATCTTATATTCCAGCGGCAGGCGCCTGTAGTTCAGGCTGTTGATATATTGATTGATACCCTCCGTATAGGCATCCAGCATCCCCTTGCTACGCGGGTCGGCTTCCATAGCCTTTAGGGAATTCTCTGCACCATATACCATACCCTTGCGGCGTTGCAACCTGTCAAAATCTACAGCCTTATCACCCAGCACTTCACTCACCCTGCCACCGGCAGCACGCGTTTGCAAATCCATCTGCCACAGGCGGAAGTAAGCATGTACATACCCCTGCGCCATATACAGGTCGTGGTCGTTAGCGGCTTCTATATGTGCCACCAAACGCTCATCAAACCATATCTTCACGGGTTGTTGTGTACCCTGTAGTTGTATCGTCTGGCTGAAGTCTTTACCTGTAGGTTCGGCACTGGCCCAGCAACCATTCATAGGGTCCAGCAATGCCCCCAATGCGGGTATGCTACCCATCGGCTTGTTCAGTATATAAACAAGGGCAGCCGTAAGTATCAGTGGTAATATGGCCAGCAGCCTGCGCATGCTTTATTGTTTTATTTAAAGCTACTCAAACAATCGCAGTTTTGCTACACCCACCTATTGCTTATCCAGCGGAAATTCTATCTCGTAGCTCTTGCCGGGTTTCACCGTCAGTGTACGGGCACGCAGCCACGGGTTTTGCAGCTTCAGCATTTTGTAGGTGCTGCCGTTTTCTTTGGCAAATGCAGCCAAATCGCTTATCGTACTGGTAACAGTTACCGTGCGTGTTTTTATCGGCCTGTATTTCTCCTCGCCTTCCAGTATATAACCATAAAAGGCAGGGTTGCTCAGCAGGTGTTTCAGCGCCAGTATGCGAAATACATACCTGTTGGTTTCTTCAGGCAATGCTATATCGTAGTAGTTACTAAAACCCTGGAAAGTACTATGGCTGTTATACCCACCCATACCGCAGTTGTAAGAGGCTGCTGCAGCCGTCCAAGTACCAAACTTGGCATAGGCAGCTTTCAGGTAGGTACAGGCGGCCTGTGTGGCTTTACGGGCATGGTACCGCTCATCTACTTCATCCCTTATTTCCAGTCCGTATTGCGGGCCGGTATCTTTCATAAATTGCCAGAAGCTGGCAGCACCCACGGCCGATGTTGCTGATGGCTGCAGCGAACTCTCGGCTACACACAGGTATTTAAAATCATCGGGCACACCGTTCTCTTTCAGTATCTCCTCTATCATGGGGAAATAGCGCGTGGTCAGTTTCAGCACATACAGCGTGCTGCCGTGCATATAGTAGTTGATGTTCAATTCACGGTCCAGCCTTTCACGTACATCCCAGCGTTCCAGTGGCACACGTTCACCCGCAAAGCTCATGGCCTTGGGCATATCTACCTGGTACCATTTATATTGCAGTTTGCTGTTCTCTTTTACTTCTACGGTGCCTTCGTTCTTATCAGATTCGCGAAAGGCAAAACCCGCTACTGCAGCCACACTCAGTGTCATGCCAAATGCTACGTATGCTAATGTTTGTTTTGTAGTACCCATGCCCGCTGTGTTTTAAATAAATATACCAATAAAAATCTTTTTGCGGGCTTTGTAAACCTCTATGTTTTTACACAGTCTATAAGTTTCACAAATGTTTAAGTATCGTGCCTGCATCCTGTTTCATTAGTTTATTTTTGTTTGTCTTATGAACCGCTCACTACGTCTCTTATATATACTGTTATTGAGTATAGTTGGACTGCCCTTTAGCATTTCAGCACAAACCATACTCACGCAAAATATACGAGGTATCATAACAGATGCCGAATCGAAACAACCACTAACGGGTGTTACGGCAGTGCTGTTATCCAACAACCAGCTGAATGATATAACGGATAGCAACGGGTATTTTATTATAAAGAATGTACCCGTTGGCAGGCAGTCTTTCCAGTTTAGTTTGGTGGGTTATGAACCGCGTACGGTATCGGAAGTACTGGTAACATCGGGCAAGGAGCTGGAACTGAATATATCGCTTACGGAAAGCATACACACATTGCAGGAAGTAAGCATCAGTGCCAATAAGAACAAGACCCGTGCTATCAACGAGTTTGCTACCGTCAGTGCGCGTTCCTTCTCGGTAGAAGAAACCAAGCGCTATGCCGCATCGGTATCAGACCCTGCACGTATGGTGATGAACTTTATGGGTGTTTCCAGCGATGATGATGCGGAAAATGGTATTGTAGTACGGGGTAACTCTCCACGCGGCATCCTGTGGCGGCTGGAAGGGATAGAGATACCCAGTCCCAATCACTTTAGCAACCTCAGTACATCAGGCGGTGCCGTAAGTATGCTCAATGCCAGTATGCTGGGTACTTCCGATTTCTATACGGGTGCTTTTCCTCCCGAAATAGGCAATGCTACTGCAGGCGCGTTCGACCTCAACTTTCGTAATGGTAATACCGACCGCTACGAACATGCTTTCCAAATAGGCACTCTGGGTGCAGAAATAGCTACAGAAGGGCCTTTCAAGAAAGGCGGTAAGTCTTCCTACATACTCAACTATCGCTACTCTACGCTGAAGATACTGCTGCCCTATTTCGACCTCGGTGGTGTATTGCCCGAATACCAGGATGCTTCTTTCAAGCTGAATTTCCCTACAGCAAAGGCTGGTACTTTCAGTGTATGGGGCTTAGGTGGCTACAACAAAGCATCGAAAGACCCCGAAAAAGACAGCACCCAATGGACGGATAGCGACCCTAACTTTCGCCTGAATGGTATCGGCTGGCTGGGCGTAGGAGGTATCACGCACCAGTATTTTCTGACACCACAATCTTACATCAAAACGATACTTTCTTACTCCTACGACCTATCTACATCCGACATCGATACCCTCACCCCGTCTGACAACTACAGTGCGTTCCCTACGCAGGATTCGCGTTTCACCAATACAGCTTACCGGTTATCGGTCATGTATAACAACAAGCTGAACAGCCGAAACACCCTACGGGCAGGCATTGTAGCCCAGCAGTTGGGTTACGACCTTACACAGGAAGTATTCGACCGCAGTGTAAACCTTCGCTATGTGATAATGGAAGGCAGTGGTAATACCCAGTTCTACCAGGCATATGCACAATGGAAAACCCGCATCACGCAAAAGCTAACAGCCATAGCCGGTGTGCATGGCTCCTACTACGCCCTGAATGGTAAATACAGTATAGAACCCCGTATGGCACTTACTTACAGCCGTACTAAAAGCACCTATACACTGGCCGCTGGCATGCACAGCAAGCCCGAAGCTATATCTACCTACCTGCTTAGCAATAACCGTAAAGGTACCAATGTAGGCTACCCCAATAAAGACCTCGACCTGCTGCGTGCCGTGCATATTGTAGGTGGCTACGAAACACCCCTGCCCTTTAAAGGACGCCTAAAGCTAGAAGTGTATTACCAGTATCTCTATAACATTCCTGTGGAAAAGGATAGCCTCAGTGGCTTCTCTATCCTCAATGCAGAAAACATCTTTTCATTGGTAAACGTACAACCGATGGTTAGTACTGGTACCGGCCGCAACTACGGCATAGATATGAGCCTGGAAAGGCCATTGAATAACGGTTATTACATACTGCTTACCGGTTCGCTGTACAAGTCACTATACACCAACTATGCAGGCGATGAATATAATACTATGTTCAACCGTGGCTACCAGCTAAACCTGCTGGGTGGTAAAGAATTCAAATTAAACCGCAGCGGCAATACCCTATTAGGGTTGAATGGTAAAGCCCTCTACAGTGGTGGATTGCGCGAATCTGTTATAGACTTGCAGGCATCGCGCCTCAAGAGAGGTGTGGTGTATGAAGATGGCAAATACTTCACGCTACAAGGCAAACCTTATTCACGCATAGATGCCAGTGTATACATCAAGTTCAATAACAAACGCGCTACCCACTCCATCCAGTTCGATGTGCAGAACGTTCTCAACCGTCAAAACTATTTCTACTCTTACTTCGATAACCAGAGCAATTCAGTTAAAACCGTTTACCAGACAGGCATCATACCCAATATTGCCTACCGGGTAGAGTTTCACTAAAAGATAAAAGCCACCGGTAAAACGGTGGCTTCCATTTATAGTGATAAGTGATCTCCTATTTGTTTGTGACCGTATTGTTAGCACCACGTATCAGTTGCATCAGTTCATCCAGTTTAGGCTCCAGTATTATTTCCGTACGGCGGTTCTGTGCCCTGCCTGCCACATCTCCGTTCGATGCTACAGGCTCGTACTGGCTACGTCCGCTGGCTTTTATTCGGCCGGGGTTCACAGCGTAGTCTTTTATCAATACGCGCGATATAGAAGTAGCACGTGCCACGCTTAAAGCCCAGTTATCAGGGTACAGTGTTGTTTTGATAGGAATACTATCTGTATGGCCTTCTACTTCCACATTGATATCGGCATTTGTATTCAGTACGCCTGCTACTTTAGCCAGGGCGTCTTTACCTTTTTGGTTCACCACCGCACTGCCCGATGGAAACAGCAGGCTTTCCTGCATACTTACATATACCTTACCATTCTTCATGGTTACGGTTAGCTCATTCGTGTTAAAACCTACCAGTGCATCAGCTATTTTCTTGCGCAGTGCTTCTGTATTGCGTTGCTGCGCCGTTATCAGCGATTGCAGTTGTTGCAGTCTGCGCTGCTGGTCCATTATTTGTTCCTTGCTATTGCTTAGTTCACTGCTGGTCATATCGTATACATTCTTCAATATGTCCATGCTACCCGAAAGTCGGCGAACCGTATCACGCAGGTTTGTTACTTCTGTATTCAGGGCATCATTACGGCGTATCAGGTCTGCATTAGCGTTTCTTGCAGCTATATACTTTTTCTTAGCCACACACGATGGCAGCATGCAAGCCCCAACGGTTACCAGACTTAATGTAAGGAGTAAGTTTTTCATAAGATTCTCAATTTGGTAATAAGGAATTTTAAAAACCATGCCATCCTTTTGATGAAATCTTATGCCAATGGGCGAAACCAGCTCTACACTTCTGAATAACTATCTGCAAAGAAAAAGCCGCTCTGTATGAGCGGCTTCAATCATTTTTAATTATTATAAGAATTACCTTTTATTCCAGAAAACAATCACAAAGTTATCATCGTCTTCGTAAACATCATAATTGCCTTTCGGTATCACGATACCTCTCCCCGGCGTATCGGCAGCTGTAGCAAATACATCTCTCGATACAATAAACTTATTATCACTGCTGATGAAAATATTTTTCTCTATACCCGGTGTATCTGTAGCTAATGAGCTTTTATATACAGCAACAATAAACTGGTTGTCATTATAAACCATTTCACCATAAGCGGTATGTGGCCCATTAATCCCCGTAGTCGGTGTATCCAGCAAACGATAGCTGCAAATACCCGCTTCATCAGTACGCACTTGGCGTCCATGTACATTTTCTACAACACCAAAATCCAACCAGCACGGCCTGCCAGGAAATTCAATGCCTGCTATCACCCTTGAATTAGTAGCCTGTACATCAGAACCACTGGTGGCGTAATTATGATTGGGCGATACCGCTTTTTGACTCTTATTACAGGCGTATAGAATACTACAAGCGATAGTTGCTATAAGTAATATCTTCTTCATATGATAAATTTAACGATAAAGTAGGTACTATCCGTAAAGTTATTTAAAAATTTGTATAAAAAAAGCCGCTCTTTTCGGAGCGGCTTTTTATTATTCTATTCTTCTTCATCAAATTGTAGTACATCGCGGTTGGCCATCAGCAGTTCAAACTCTTCTCTAGAGCCTACTACCATGTCGTCAAAGTCGCGCATACCGGTACCTGCAGGTATCAGGTTACCTGTAATAACGTTCTCTTTCAGACCCATCAGTTCGTCAGATTTACCGTTGATAGCTGCCTGAGACAGCACTTTGGTCGTTTCCTGGAACGATGCTGCAGATATCCAGCTGTGTGTACCCAGCGATGCTTTTGTAATACCCAACAGCAGCGGAGCTGATGTAGCAGGGTTTGCATCGCGGTATTCTACTACTTTCTTATCTGCACGGCGCAGCATACTGTTTTCTTCGCGTATTTCGCGCAGCGTAGCTATCTGGCCTGCATGCAGTTTGTCAGATTCACCTGCTTCGGTTACCACTTTCTTGTCAAATATCCAGTCGTTTTCAACCATAAAGTCGAATTTATCAACTGTATCATCTTCAAGGAATTTAGTATCTCCCGGATCTACGATCGTTACTTTACGCATCATCTGGCGAACGATCACCTCGATGTGTTTATCGTTGATTTTCACACCCTGGAGGCGGTATACCTCTTGTATTTCATTAACCAGGTATTCCTGTACGGCAAACGGCCCTTTAATAGCCAGGATGTCGCCCGGTGTGGTAGCACCGTCAGAAAGCGATGTACCCGCTTTTACGAAGTCGCCATCCTGCACCATGATGTGGCGTGTCAGTGGTACTAAGTATTTCTTAACCAATCCTTCACGAGACTCAACGATGATCTCACGGTTACCGCGTTTCACGTTACCGAAAGAAACAACACCATCTATCTCTGCCACAACAGCGGGGTTACTTGGGTTACGTGCTTCAAACAGTTCCGTTACACGTGGCAGACCACCCGTGATATCTCGGCTACGGCCCATCACACGTGGTATCTTAACGATAACCTGGCCATTGTTTACAGAATCGCCTGCAGATACAATGATGTGTGAACCTACCGGTAAGTTATATGATTTCTCTTCTTTACCTTCTACAACAATAGAAGGGATCTTCGTTTTGTCTTTGGTTTCGATAACCACTTTCTCGCGGTGGCCTGTTTGTTCGTCAGCCTCTTCGCGATAAGTGATACCTTCTATTACGTTCTCCAGGCGCACTTTACCGTTCACTTCAGATACGATAACGGCGTTGAACGGATCCCATGTACAGATGATATCGCCTTTGGCTACTTTCTGTCCGTTTTTCACTTTCAGCAGCGAGCCGTAAGGTATATTGTTCGTGATGAGCAAACGGTCATTTGCTACATCCACAATACGCATCTCACCGGTACGGCCTATTACTACTGTTACATTTTCACCTTCTGCATCTACATAGGTGGTAGTACGTAGGCCATCAAATTGTACAGTACCATCAAATTTAGCTACCAGTTGAGATTCAATAGCAGAAGAACCGGCCACACCACCCACGTGGAAGGTACGCAGTGTCAGCTGTGTACCGGGCTCACCGATAGACTGTGCTGCTATAATACCAACCGCATCACCTTTCTGTGCCTTATAGCCCGTTGCCAGATTTTTACCATAGCAGCGAGAACATACGCCACGGCGACTTTCGCAAGTCAGTACAGAACGTATTTCTACTGTATCTATAGCGCTCTCATCTATACGATGTGCTATTTCCTGTGTTATTTCTTCACCCGCAGCAACGATTAGTTCATCATTCAGCGGGTCGAATACATCGTGCAGCGATGTACGGCCCAGTATACGGTCGTACAGCGGCTCTACTATTTCTTCATTATCTTTCAGTGCAGATGTTGCTATACCACGCAGTGTACCGCAATCTTCTTCATTGATAACCACGTCTTGAGCAACGTCTACCAGGCGACGTGTGAGGTAACCGGCATCGGCCGTTTTAAGGGCTGTATCCGCAAGACCTTTACGCGCACCGTGGGTAGAGATGAAATACTCCAATACCGACAGGCCTACTTTAAAGTTCGACAGGATCGGGTTTTCAATGATTTCTGATCCGCTAGAACCACTACGACGTGGTTTTGCCATCAGACCCCTCAAACCTGCCAGCTGTTTAACCTGTTGTTTAGAACCACGCGCACCTGAATCCAGCATCATGTAAACAGAGTTGAAACCTTGTTTATCATTCGCCATTTCACGTATCAGTGTTTCCGTTACACGGGTATCTACACGAGACCAGATGTCGATGATCTGGTTATAACGTTCGTTATTCGTGATAAGACCCATATTATAGTTATCCCATACTTCATCCACTTCCACTTGTGCAGCCTGTACCAGTTCTTCTTTTACATCAGGAACGGTAAGGTCATTGATGTTGAACGACAAACCACCACGGAAGGCCGTACGGAAACCAAGTGTCTTGATATCATCCAGGAATTGAACCGTTTTAGGGATACCTGCATTTTTCAGGATATCACCGATGATTTCACGCAGTGATTTTTTGGTCAGCAATGCGTTTACGAAACCACTTTCTTTCGGTACAAATTGGTTGAACAGAACGCGGCCTACTGTTGTTTCCAGCAGTTGTTTTTCCGGCTGTCCGTCTTTGTTCAGCGTATCTACTTTCACTTTAATGAAAGCATGCAGGTCCACGCGTCCTTCGTTATATGCTATAATCACCTCTTCAGGGCTGTAAAACGCCATGCCTTCACCTTTTACAGGGTCGTTAGGCAGGTTGCGTTTACCCTTACTGATGTAGTACAGGCCAAGAACCATGTCCTGAGAAGGCAGGGTGATTGGTGTACCGTTCTGCGGGTTTAGAATGTTGTGAGAAGCCAGCATCAACAGCTGTGCTTCCAGTATTGCAGCACTGCTCAGTGGTACGTGTACCGCCATCTGGTCACCGTCAAAGTCGGCGTTGAAGGCAGAACATACCAGCGGGTGCAGCTGTATCGCTTTACCTTCAATCAGCTTCGGCTGGAAGGCTTGTATTGACAGCCTGTGTAGTGTGGGGGCACGGTTTAGAAGAACCGGGTGTCCTTTCAGTACATTTTCCAGGATATCCCAAACCACCGCTTCTTTGCGCTCTACCAGTTTCTTCGCGCTCTTCACGGTTTTAACGATACCCCTTTCTATCAGCTTGCGGATGATAAATGGTTTGAACAGCTCGGCAGCCATATCTTTCGGCAGGCCGCACTCATGCAGTTTCATTTCAGGGCCTACCACGATAACCGAACGACCAGAGTAGTCCACACGTTTACCAAGCAGGTTCTGACGGAAACGGCCTTGTTTACCTTTCAGTACATCCGACAGTGATTTCAGTGCACGGCCACCTTCTGCTTTAACAGCATTCGATTTACGGCTGTTATCAAACAGAGAGTCTACCGCTTCCTGCAGCATGCGTTTTTCGTTACGCAGGATTACTTCAGGAGCTTTAATTTCAATCAGGCGTTTCAAACGGTTGTTACGGATGATAACACGGCGGTACAGGTCGTTCAGGTCTGAAGACGCAAAACGGCCACCATCCAGTGGTACCAGCGGGCGCAGTTCCGGTGGTATTACAGGGATGTATTGCATCACTGTCCATTCCAGGCGGTTTTCTACGCGTGTATTCGCATCGCGGAAAGCTTCTACTACGCTCAGGCGTTTCAGGGCTTCCTGCTTACGTTGTTGAGATGTTTCGTTGGCGGCAGCATTACGCAGGTCGTAAGACAGTTGGTCCAGGTCTATACGGCTCAGCAATGAGTGTACTGCTTCAGCACCCATCTTAGCGATGAACTTATTAGGGTCATCATCAGGCAGGTATTGGTTTTCTTTAGAAACGGTATCCATGATCTCCAGGTACTCATCTTCTGTAAGCAGCTGCAGGTATGTATTTTCCGAATCTTTCAGGTTCAGCTTCTGGCGTATCAGGTCATCAGCTTCACCCGCTTGCACTACTACATAGCGCTCGTAGTACACTATGCTTTCCAGTTTTTTAGAGCTGCTACCCAGCAGGTAACCTATCTTGTTTGGAAGGCTTTTGAAATACCATATGTGAACGATAGGCACTACCAGTTTGATGTGGCCCAGGCGCTCACGACGTACTTTCTTCTCTGTTACTTCCACACCGCAACGGTCGCACACGATGCCTTTGTAGCGAATACGCTTATACTTGCCGCAATAGCATTCGTAGTCCTTTACCGGGCCGAAGATTTTTTCGCAGAACAAGCCATCGCGTTCCGGCTTGTACGTACGGTAGTTAATTGTTTCAGGCTTCAGCACCTCTCCGTACGAACGGTCAAGTATCGTATCCGGAGATGCCAGGCTGATGGTGATCTTTCCGAATCCCGCTTTTGGGCGGTTATCCTTTTTAATAGCCATATTAAGAAAGAAGTATTTTTTAAAAATTTTAGTTCACTAACCTCTGCCTCCCTGTTCGGGAGGCAAGAGAATACTAGTCAAATTTCAGTTCCAGGCCCAGGCCGCGAAGCTCGTTCACCAATACGTTGAATGACTCCGGTATACCTGCTTTAGGTACGTTGTCGCCCTTCACAATGGCTTCGTAAGTTTTCGCACGGCCCATGATATCATCCGATTTCAGGGTCAGTAACTCCTGCAGGATGTTTGCCGCACCATATGCTTCCAGTGCCCAAACCTCCATCTCACCAAAACGCTGACCACCGAACTGTGCTTTACCACCCAGCGGCTGCTGTGTAATAAGGCTGTATGGCCCGATAGAACGCGCGTGCATCTTATCGTCTACCATGTGGTGCAGTTTGATCATGTAGATGATACCAACGGTAGCCTTCTGGTGGAAGCGCTCCCCTGTTTCACCATCATGCAGGTAAGTGTGGCCAAAGTTTGGCAATCCTGCCTTTTCTATCAGTCCTGCTATTTCATCAACAGAAGCACCGTCGAAGATTGGGGTTGCAAATTTCACACCCAGCTTCTCACCTGCCCATCCCAGGATGGTTTCATATATCTGGCCCAGGTTCATACGCGATGGTACACCAAGCGGGTTCAGAACGATGTCTACAGGGGTTCCATCTTCCAGGAACGGCATATCTTCTTCACGAACGATCTTCGCTACGATACCTTTATTACCGTGGCGGCCCGCCATCTTATCACCTACTTTCAGCTTACGTTTGCTGGCCAGGTATACTTTAGCCAGTTTCAGTACGCCCGCAGGCAGCTCATCACCAATGCTCAGGTTGAACTTCTCGCGCTTGTAGCGGCCCAGTTCCTCGTTGAATTTGATGTTGTAATTGTGCAGCAGTTGGTTGATCAGGTCATCCGTTTCCTTCTCACCTGTCCAGCCCAGTGGGTTCACATTCTGGAAGTCGATAGACCCCAGTGTTTTAGAGTTGAACTTGCCACCTTTGCTCAGTATCAGCTCACCAAAGTTGTTGGTAATACCTTGCGATGATTTGTCTTTCAACAGCGTCATCAGCTTGTCCATCAACAAGCTCTTCAGGTCTTCCAGGTTCTTTTCGTGAACTTTATCTATTTTCTCTAATTGTGCTTTTTCGCGCACTTTAGAGTTCTTGTCTTTCTTCGCACGTTGGAACAGTTGCTTGTATATTACTATACCTTCTGTACCACTTGGCGCTTTCAGAGAAGCATCTTTTGCATCACCTGCTTTATCACCAAAGATGGCACGCAGCAGTTTTTCTTCCGGTGTCGGGTCTGTTTCACCTTTAGGGGTGATTTTACCTATCAGTATGTCGCCTTCACCTATGTGTGCACCTATGCGGATGATACCATTCTCATCCAGGTCTTTCGTAGCTTCTTCCGATACGTTTGGTATATCCGGTGTCAGCTCTTCTTCACCCAGTTTCGTATCGCGTACTTCCAGCTCATATTCATCTATATGTATAGATGTGAACAGGTCATCGCGCACTACTTTTTCGTTGATAACGATGGCATCCTCGAAGTTGTAACCTTTCCATGGCATGAATGCCACTTTCAGGTTACGGCCCAGTGCCAGCTCACCATCTTTAGTGGCATAACCTTCAGTCAGGAAGTCGCCTTCTTTCACCTTCTGGCCAGCCATTACCGATGGCCTCAGCGTGATGCTGGTGCTTTGGTTGGTCTTTTTATATTTAGTAAGCGTGTACTTTTTCAGGTCATCTTCAAAAGATACCAGGCGGGCAGTTTCGCCACGCTCGTAGCGCACATGTATTTCGTTTGCATCTACGTATTCTACTACACCATTACCTTCTGCATGTATCTGTATACGCGCATCGCGGGCTGCTTTAGCCTCCAGGCCAGTACCTACGATAGGCACTTGCGGGCGGATAAGCGGCACAGCCTGGCGTTGCATGTTCGATCCCATCAGCGCACGGTTGGCATCATCGTGCTCCAGGAACGGAATCAGCGATGCACTCAAACCTACGATCTGGTTCGGGGCCACATCCATGTACTCTACTTCTTCGCGATCCAGTATTGGGAAGTCACCCGTCTGACGCGATTTGATTTTGTCTTCTACGAAGTGGCCTTTATCGTCCAGCGGCACGTTGGCCTGGGCAATTTTAGCTTCATCTTCTTCTTCGGCACTTAGGTAGTGGTGGTGCTTCAGGTCTACTTTACCTTCTTTTACCTTGCGGTATGGTGTTTCGATGAAGCCCATATCATTGATCTTCGCGTGTACGCAAAGTGTAGATATCAGACCGATGTTCGGGCCTTCCGGTGTTTCGATGGTACACAGGCGGCCATAGTGGCTATAGTGTACGTCACGCACCTCGAAGCCCGCACGCTCACGGCTCAGACCGCCTGGTCCGAGGGCAGAGATACGGCGCTTGTGCGTGATCTCAGACAGCGGGTTGGTTTGGTCTAGGAACTGTGACAACTGCGATGTACCGAAGAACGAGTTGATAACTGAAGACAGTGTACGCGCATTGATCAAATCTATCGGCGTGAACACCTCATTATCACGAACGTTCATACGCTCGCGGATGGTACGTGCCATACGCGCCAAACCTACGCCGAACTGAGCAAACAACTGCTCACCCACCGTACGTACACGACGGTTGCTCAAGTGGTCGATGTCATCTATCTCGGCTTTACCGTTGGTAAGGCGTACCAGGTATTTAATGATAGTGATGATATCTTCCTTGCTCAATACTTTCGTATCCAGGTTGATATCAAGGCCCAGTTTGCGGTTTATTTTATAACGGCCTACTTCGCCCAGGTCATAACGCTTATCACTGAAGAACAGTTTTTCGATGATGCCACGTGCCGTTTCATCATCCGGCGCGTCAGAACCACGCAGCTGGCGGTATATGTGTTGCACCGCTTCCAGCTCACTATTTGAAGTATCCTTATTCAGCGTGTTGTAGATGATAGAGAAATCACCGCTCACTTCTTCTTTCTGCAGGAAGATGGTATTGATACCCATTTCCTGTATCATAGCAGCGTTTTCTTCATCCAGCACGTTATCACGGTCCAGCAATACTTCGTTACGCTCGATGGTTACTACCTCACCGGTATCCTCATCTACGAAGTCTTCTGTCCATGTGCGCAGTACACGGGCAGCCAGGCGGCGGCCAATGTTTGCTTCCAGTGTTTTCTTATCGGCTTTCACCTCATCGGCCATACCAAAAAGTTCCAGTATGTCCTTATCGGTTTCGTAGCCTATAGAACGCAGCAGGGTTGTTACCGGGAATTTCTTTTTACGGTCGATGTACGCATACATCACGTTGTTAATATCGGTAGCAAACTCCATCCACGCACCTTTGAAAGGTATTACGCGGGCGCTGTATATTTTAGTACCGTTCGGGTGCACGCTCTGGCCAAAGAATACGCCTGGCGAGCGGTGCAGCTGAGATACCACTACACGCTCTGCACCGTTGATAACGAAAGTACCACGCGGTGTCATGTAAGGTATATTACCCAGGAATACATCCTGAACGATGGTTTCAAAGTCTACGTGTTCTTCATCGTTACAGCTTAGTTTCAGTTTTGCTTTCAGGGGCACTGAATACGTAAGGCCACGCTCCATACACTCATCTATAGTGTAGCGGGGCGGATCGATGAAATAATCCAGGAATTCAAGCACGAAGATGTTTCGCGTATCCGTGATAGGAAAGTTCTCCTTGAACACGCGGAAAAGGCCTTCATTATCACGCTTATCCGGCGTAGTTTCAAGCTGAAAGAAATCCTGGAACGATTGAAGCTGAATGCCCAGCAAATCGGGCGTATCGGCAACATCATGAATTTTGCCAAAGTTTACGCGGCCCGACGCAGTTCGTTTTTGAGGTATAGCCATAGTATATTTAAACTCCTTATTTACAAAACAAAAAATCCCCGTCCCGAAAGGCGATACCTTTCAGTACAGGTTCTAAAACTGTAATAAAAAATCAGTCAATAATAATTGGTGCACGTGCTAGCTCCCCGTAAAGGGATTGCAAATATAAGAAGCCTAGGGATATTAATCAAAAAATATTCCAAAAATCACTTTTGGGGATTAAAAAGCGGCTATCCACATAAATTAATTATTAACTAATTCATTTCCAGGTATCTGTCTTTTATTTCCCGGCATCATAAATTCATATCCGTGCCAGTACGTATATAAAATTACACCACATACGGTATGTTCTGCCCCTCACCCCCAATCTACTTTTGTGTCAACAAAAACAGATCATCAACCCCTTAAAATTAAGCAGAATGAAAAAGATCGCCTCAGTTACAGTAATTGCCCTTTTAGCTATCGGCTTTACATCTTGCAAAAAAGACTACACTTGTACTTGTAAAGACAACACCGGCAAAGAAGCCGCAAAATACACTTTCACTAAAGTGAAAAAGAAAGATGCTAAAACGGCCTGCGATTCATGGAACAATACCTTTAAAATATCAGGCGGCAGTTGCGCGCTGTAAGTAGCAATTTTCGTACAGATATGTGTTTGCCCGGGTCTCTACCCGGGTTATTTTTTATAGCTAAACAAAAAAATGACCCAAATAGGGCAGATTTATTATCTTGCGCTATTACTTTTGTTGTCCATAAAAGATATTATTTCTTATGAAGAAAATTGTAGTACTCGCTTTCTTATCTGCTATAGCATTTACATCCTGCAAAAAGAAATACACTTGCAACTGTACATATCCTGCAACTTCAGGCTATAGGAGCACTGCTGCAGAAAGCGGCAAACTAAGCAAAGCAGATGCGGAAAGGTGGTGCGAACTTTCAAGCAACGGTGCAAAACAATTAGGAGGCAGTTGCACACTTCAATAAATCACCAGCATAATAGCTTGTAAAAAAAATGTCATAAAAATTTAGACATTTAATTTTGTGCTATTATATTTATACCAAGTTAAACCTAAAACACATATTTTATGAAAAAAATTGCCCCGATCGCACTGGTTGCCCTGATGGCTGTTGCATTCACATCTTGCAAAAAAGACTACAAATGTAAATGTACTACTACCAGCAATGGTGCGAGCACTACTTCTTATTCTGATTCTTTTAAAGAAACTAAGAAAAAGGCTAAAGACAAATGTAACGGCTTGGATGGTGAAACTACTACTCTCGGTGTTACAGTTAAAGTTGATTGCGAAGTAGAATAGCAAAATCTAAGTATTAAATACAGGCATCCTCTATAGGATGCCTTTTTTGTTAAACCTATACATATATAGGCACAGATTATTTTGAAAATAAGTGTACATACATATATATTTGCATTGTGAAAATAGAAGATGTATTAAAGACGACCAATTTTAAAGATGAAGTACATAAAGCTACGCTGAATGTACTTTATACTTCTTATTGGCTGAAAGATCATACCAGCAGCGCATTAAAGGAGAATGGCCTTACTACCGAGCAGTTCAACGTACTACGTATTCTGCGCGGCAAGCATCCGGAATCTATGTGCGTACGCGATATAGCCAGCCGTATGATAGAGCGCAGCTCAAATGTGCCGCGCATTATAGACCGCCTGGTTGTAAAGAAGCTGGTAAAACGCGTACAGTCTAAAGAAGACAAACGCGAAACGCTTATAAACATCACCGAAGCAGGGCTAAAGCAACTGGAACAGGCCAGTAAGAGCCTGGAGAGCATAAACCGCACGATACTGGGCCTTACCAACCAGGAAGCGGAAACACTAAATATGCTGCTGGAAAAATTGAGAAAAATAGATTAAAACAACCTCTTAAAATATAAATACTATGGCAACAACTAGATGGACATTAGACGCTTCTCACTCTGAGATACAATTCAAAGTGCGTCACATGATGATATCAAACGTATCAGGCGAATTCCAGAAATTCGACGCATCTGTAGAAACAGAAGGTGACGATTTCACCACGGCTAAAATCAGTTTCACCGCCGATGTAGATTCTATAACTACAAAGAACGAGCAACGCGATGGCCACCTGAAATCTCCTGATTTCTTTGATGCCGCCAACCACCCGCAACTGAAGTTTGAAGGCACAAAGCTGGAAAAAGTAGATGATGAAAGCTACAAATTGCACGGCAACCTCACTATCAGGGAAACGACTAAACCTGTAACTTTTGATGTGGAGTATGGTGGCACTATTGTAGACCCATGGGGCGCTACACGTGCAGGTTTCACTATCGATGGCAAAGTAAACCGTAAAGAATATGGCCTGCAATGGCAGGCACTTACAGAGGCCGGCGGCCTGGTAGTGGGCGATGATGTGAAAATACATGCAAACGTAGAATTTGTAAAAGGATAACGATAGATGGATATGACTATCGGGGGCTGTTGCGAAAGCAATAGCCCTTTTCTTTTTATTTAATTGTAACTTTTCAGTAACCCAAAACGATAAAGTAGTATGGAATTTGCAGGAAAGACCATTTTCATAACAGGTGCCAGCCGCGGTATAGGTAAAGCTATAGCGCTGAAGCTGGCTGCACATGGTGCTAATATTGTAGTGGTGGCCAAATCGGTAGATGAAAACCCTAAGCTGGGTGGCACCATCTATTCTGCTGCCGATGAAATAACGGCAGCCGGCGGTAAGGCACTGGCCGTACCCTGCGATGTGCGCGATGAAGAACAGGTAATACATGCCATACAGCAGGCCATCACCATATTCGATGGCATTGATGTAGTGATAAACAATGCATCTGCCATATCGCTTACCAATACTTTGCAAACGGAAATGAAACGATACGACCTGATGCACGACATCAACGTACGCGGCACATTCCTGGTTACGAAACACTGCATCCCCTTCCTTAAAAAGAGCAGCAACCCGCACATCCTTACCATGTCGCCCCCGCTCGATATGCAGCCCAAATGGTTTGCAGCATCGCTCCCCTACACCATTAGCAAGTATAATATGAGCATGCTGGCGCTGGGCTGGGCAGCCGAACTGAAAAAGGATGGCATAGCTGCCAACTCTCTATGGCCCGCTACTACTATAGCCACTGCCGCGGTAAAAAACCTGCTGGGTGGCGAACTGATGGTAGCGCACAGCCGCAAACCGGAGATAGTGGCCGATGCTGCTTTCCATATCCTGTCGCAACCCGCTGCTACCTGCACCGGCAATCATTTTATAGATGAAGAGGTGCTGAAACAGGCAGGCATTACCGACTTTGAGCCTTATGCCATTACGCCTGGCGTGGCCTTGCAAAAAGATTTGTTTCTCGATTAAATCTCCATTACCTGCATATATCTACAACACCGTTTATTTTCACATAAAACATACACGCGTGGAATCCATGCTCACTATTAACAACATCTCCAAATCTTACGGGCCCATACAGGCATTGAAAAACGTGTCTTTCGATGTACCGCAAGGCTGTGTATTCGGCATCTTAGGCCCTAATGGCAGTGGTAAAACAACCCTGCTGGGCATCCTGCTCGATGTATTGAAAGCTGATGGCGGTACCTACCAATGGTTTGGCAATGATGATGCCGTTGCTGCGCGTCGCCAGATAGGCTCATTACTCGAAACACCTAATTTTTATCATTACCTCTCTGCGGTCGATAACCTCAAAATAGCAGCTGCCATCAAAAAACGTGGTGCTGATGACATAGACCGTGTGTTGGATATTGTCAACCTAAGCCAGCGGAAGCACAGCAAGTTCCACACCTATTCATTGGGTATGAAACAACGCCTGGCCATAGCATCTGCATTATTGGGAAATCCTAAGGTGCTGGTGTTCGATGAGCCGACTAATGGCCTCGACCCTGCCGGTATCGCAGAAATACGCGAACTGATACACCGCCTCAATGAGCAGGGCATCACGGTAGTAATGGCCAGCCACTTGCTCGATGAGGTGGAGAAGGTGTGCACCCATGTGGCCATCCTCAAGCGTGGCGACCTGCTGCTAAGCGGGCCGGTAAACGAGGTACTACGCAGCGAAGACCAGATAGAGGTAAGTGCCGGAGACCTGGTAAACCTGCAGGCTGTACTGCAACACATGCCCGGCATTAAAGATGTTAAACGCAACAACGGCATCCTTACGCTTTCTTGCAGCGATACTTTGCAACCTGCTGAGATCAACCAATATGCAGCTACCAATGGCATCACCTTATCGCACCTGCTGCTGAAAAAGAAAAGCCTCGAAACCAAATTCATGGAACTTACCAACAACTAAACATTACACACATGCAATCTTTACTCGCTATAGAATGGATGAAGCTGAAACGCTACCGCACGTTTTGGATTCTTATCGGTTTCTTCACCGTACTTCTCGCCTTCTGGAACTACGGCATTAGCGGCGGCTTCCTCAAGATAGGTGCCGGCGATATCAATATCCTCAACCAGGCCTATACCTTTTCATACGTTTGGCAAAACCTGGGCTTCTGGGCAGGGGTATTCGTTGCCTTCTTAGCTGTGCTGGTGGCTATTGTCACTACCAATGAATACCAGTTTCGCACCAACAGGCAGAATGTAATTGACGGCTGGAGCCGCATGCAGTTTTACCATGCCAAATGGCTGGTGGTATTATCATTGGCATTGCTCACTACACTCTACGTGTTCATACTGGGTGTCAGCTTCGGTGCCTGCTACGGCTCTATGGACTATTTCCCGGGCAAGATCAGCAAACTGTTCTATGTATTTATTATAGCGCTCAACTATTATGGCTTCGCCTTACTGCTTTCGCTGTTCTTCAAGCGCAGCGGTATCACCATCGGCCTATTCTTTCTGTATTCTATGATACTGGAATCCCTGTTAAAAGGCCTTATCAACTGGAAGATAAAACACAGCATTGGCAACTTTCTGCCACTACAATCCAGCGATGAATTGCTGCCTTTCCCATTGATGGATATGATGAAAACAATGGCTAATATGCCGCAAAGCCTGCCCGATTGGTATTATGTCCTGGCTTCAGGCTGCTGGATAACTTTATATTACTTTATAGGCAGGCAGAAATTAGTACGCAGCGATTGGTAAATTTGAGGCATGGTAGCAGACAACAGGCCGGTAATTTTAGTAACGAACGATGATGGTATCACAGCCCCAGGCATCAAAAATCTTGTAGAGGCAGTAAGGCCGCTGGGGCAGGTTATAGTTGTAGCGCCCGATAGTCCGCAGTCGGGCATGGGCCACGCCATCACCATTGGCGAGCCTTTGCGCCTGAATAAAGTAGAGATTTTTGAAGGCATTGATTCATGGGAGTGTAGTGGCACACCGGTTGACTGTGTAAAACTGGCGCGCGACATCATCCTGCATCGTAAACCCGATATCTGTGTAAGCGGTATCAACCACGGTGCCAACCATTCTATTAATATTATATATAGTGGCACTATGAGTGCCGCTATGGAAGCCGCCATCGAGGGTATCCCCTCCGTGGGTTTCTCCCTGCTCGATTTTGCATATGATGCTGATTTCAGCATAGCGCGGGAGGTTGCACATACCATCGCCCGGCAATTGCTCACCACACCTATGCCACCCAATACCTTGCTGAATGTGAATATACCCAAAGTTACAGGCAGCGATTTTAAAGGGTTGAAGATATGCCGCCAGGCATATGCCAAATGGGAAGAGGAATTCGACCGCCGTACCGATCCCCGCGGCCGAAACTATTATTGGATGACCGGTAAATTCGTAAACCTGGACAAAGGCGACGGTACAGACGTGCAGGCACTGCACGATGGTTATGCATCGGTAGTACCCATCAAGTTCGACTTTACGGATACCCACATGAAAACGCATCTGGAAGAGAGCTGGAAGCAAATACTCGGTTAGTCCTGTAGCACTGTTTCCTTCTCCGGGCAGCGCGCATGCTTGATGCTTTCCTTGCCTTTCATAATGCGTGCGCGGTGCTCACTACCCCACTTTCCCAGCTCAAATATCACTTTCTCCAGCGATTTGCCATAAGGCGTAATGCTATACTCTACTGTAACTGGTGTGGTATCAAACACCGTCCTTTTCACCAGCTCATTCAGCTCCAGCTCCTTCAGTTCTTTCGATAGCATTTTCGGGGTCACGCCGTCTATCAGTCTGTGTAGTTCTTTAAAGCGGTAGTTGTGGTGCAGCAATGCCACAATGATGGGTATTTTCCATTTACCATTCAGTATATCTAACGAGTCGCGCACCGGCTTCAGGTGCTGCAAGCATTCTGCACTCATGGCCTTCACTCCGAATTCATGTTCCATAATCTGCTATCCTTTTGTATACCGGTATACTATTGTATAGTGGTATATATTATATAGCAAATGTACGGAGTTTTGCTTCATAAAAATTCAAATATTATGAAAGCAAATAAGATCATCTATTGGGCAACTACCATACTGGTTTCTTTAGGGTTCACTATGAGTGCCGTTATGTACCTCTCCGGCAATCCCGAAGTAGTAGCAGGTTTTAAACTGCTGGGCTACCCACCCTACTTCCTCCACATTCTGGCTACTGCCAAACTGTTGGGTGTAGTGGCACTTCTGCAAACAAAGTCGCATAGATTAAAGGAATGGGCTTATGCCGGTTTCACTATTAATATCATCGGTGCTGCATGGTCGCACCTGGCCATTAGCGATAGCATTGCCAGTCCGCTCATGTTTGGGGTGCTGCTGGCAGTTTCCTACGTTTTTTACCATCGTTCAAAAGCGCAGGTTTCATTGCAATCTGCAAAAGCATAATTGCATATTTATAATTTCCCATATGTACAGCCGGGTATTCTTACCCGGTTTTTCATTTATGCAGTATCTTCGCCATGCATATATGATAAAACGCTTTGCAATATATGGTATAC
Source organism: Flavipsychrobacter sp. (assembly GCA_036406055.1). GTDB lineage: Bacteria > Bacteroidota > Bacteroidia > Chitinophagales > Chitinophagaceae > Polluticoccus. The sequence continues at coordinate 47,332 of DASWWE010000133.1, forward strand.
TGATTGCGGCTGCAGCCATATCACTTCAGTTAATTCAATACAAAATATTAATAATCAATCATTCAATTGAATTATATAGTGGTGTATTGGCACTGATATTTACCATAACCGGCATATATTCCGGCCAAAGACTTTCAAGGAAAAAAGAAGTGGTAATAGAAAAACTCGTTTATGCCACACCTGAACCGGTTATCAATACGCAGACTGGCGAAGTGGATGAGCAGCTGCGCGAAAAGCTGGGCATCAGCAAGCGCGAGTTCGAGATACTGGAACTCATGTCGCATGGCCATAGCAACCAGGAAATAGCTGATAAATTATTCGTATCTGTCAGCACGGTGAAAACCCACACTTCTAATATTTTCCTGAAACTGGATGTAAGGCGCAGGACGGCTGCCGTCAAGAAGGCGCAAGACCTCAACCTCATCGCATAGCTCATACTTTCGTACAAAACCCTCATTTTTAGCCATCTTTCACCAAAATTCATACTTTGGTATGAAGGATTTTCCGCACGGCAGCCCTTCATTTGCATAAATTCGAAACAACAACGTATATGAAAAGAACAGTACTTACTTATGGTTTCCTGGCAGGCGGCGCATTTGTCATCGTCCTCTTTATCATGACAGCCATGATAAAATCGGCTAATATGGGCCATAGCATGTTGGTGGGCTACGCCTCCATGTTATTGACTTTTTTACTTATACATTTCGGAATGCTGTCTTACCGCAAGAATGAGGGCAATGGCACCATTTCTTATGGCAAGGCATTCCAGGTGGGTATCCTTATCACAGCTATCGGTTGCCTCTGCTACGCCATAGCATGGGTCATTATCCAGCGCACCATGATGCCCAATTTTTTGGAGGATTATATGAATTACGAGCTGCAACAGATGAAAGAGAAGGGTGCCTCGGCAGCTGCCATAGCTGCAAAATCACTTGAAATGAACCAATACAAACACTTGTATGACAACGTGATAGCGGAAGCCGCCATCACCTTTTTAGAACCACTGCCGGTTGGTCTTCTGGTAACACTGATATCCTCATTCATTGTTAGCAGGAAGAAGGATAAAACACCATCATTCAACAAAGCATAAACAAAACGCATTATGGAAAAACCTAAAATAGGCTACATCTCTTGGCACGACCTGACGGTTGACGATGCCGAAACCGTTAGCGATTTCTACAGCCAGGTAGTGGGCTGGACCCGTCAGGCCTTCGATATGAAAGACTATAACGACTATGTTATGAATGCACCCGATGGCAACCCTGCCGGCGGCATATGCCATGCACGTGGTGGTAATGCAGATATACCACCCCAATGGCTCATGTACATCACCGTAGAAGACCTCGACAAAAGCATAGCTAAGTGTACAGAATTAGGCGGTAGAATTATAGGCAGCAAAAGGAAAATGGGCGACCAGGGTGAATATTGCCTGGTGCAAGATCCTGCCGGTGCGCATGTGATGCTTTGCAGCTAGCAACACCACACAGGATTTGAAAAATGGTTCAAATTAAGATATTGACAATCAATAATTTAATTTGAACCATTTGATGTTAATTGTAATAATAATAATTAGTGGTTCTCCCAGTCTTCTACAACAAAAGCATGCGCTTTTTCAATCAGGCGGCACATATTGGCATCCCTTCTTTTAAAATACCTATATAAATCTTTATCTATCGTTTTGGCCGGGTGCGGCCCATCAAAGTAAAACTTCCAAAACTGTAATATCTTCTCTTCGGGGTATTGAGACAATATATAATGTACCAATGCCATATCCCTGGTAGTACGCTCCCTTACAACATCTTGAAAAAAGGATTCGGCATCGGCCTGCCAATGGGCATCTACCGATATGGCAATGATTTTACTATAATATAGTGTATCTACTACCGATGTTATCTTACCAAAAAACTTGATTATATGATCATAACTATTATGATATAGAATACCGGGCTTACCATTTTTGCTATCATCATATCCATATATAATGGCAAACGTCTTGTAATCATCTGGGAACTCCTCAAAAAATGCCGATTCGTATTTCTCTTTATTGGGGTCCTTTTGCCAACGTCCATATATCAACTTCAATTGCGCTGCCTTTTCATACAGCAGCTCATCTTGGGCATTCACCCCAATGGCTGATATGCAAACTAACAGAAAGGAAACAAGTAAAGTCTTCATATATCTATACAATGTTATTGTTTCTCATATAGACGTCCACCTTTATTATTTACATAAATTTAGTATATTTGCTATAATAAACACCGAGGCATTTTTGTTTCTTTTGTTTCCAAAAACGCAAAACAGTCGAAAAACTATCAAAAACTATCAACACATAATTAAATTCATCATAACTATATTACATAATTAACGAATTTAACAGGCCACCTGCTATCCGCCAATCCACCAAATCGCGCTATCTTGCAGCCTGGTTATTCAGTTTTCTACAGAATGGATTACAATAGGTTATTAGTAACGGCAGCACTTCCTTACGCCAATGGCCCCGTACACATCGGGCACCTGGCTGGTTGCTTCCTGCCAGCAGATATATATGTACGCTATCAGCGTGCACAAAAGCGCGATATCAAGTTTGTGTGCGGTAGCGATGAGCATGGCGTGCCCATCACCATCCGTGCTATGAAGGAAGGTGTTACCCCGCAGCAGGTGGTCGATAAATATCATGCTATTATTAAAGATAGCTTCGAGCAGATGGGTATCTCTTTCGATATTTATTCGCGCACCAGCAATCCTACCCATCACGAAACATCACAGGCTTTCTTCAAAAAGCTGTACGATGATGGCGTGTTTGAAGAAAAGGAAAGCGAACAATATTATGATGAGGAAGCCAAAACATTCTTGGCCGACCGGTATATAGTGGGCACCTGTCCTGTGTGCAGCAATCCCAATGCCTATGGCGATCAGTGCGAGAAATGCGGTTCTACCCTTTCTCCCG
>DASWWE010000134.1:0-4612 GCA_036406055.1 Flavipsychrobacter sp.
GCACTCATAAAAGAGCTGATACACATGCCATACATGAACATGGTAAAATATCCGAAGAGAACTGTTAACGGATGGCGGATGAACAGGTACAGCCTTCTTTCTCCGGCAGTCATTGACAGGTATTTACCGGTAGTGCATATAGGGTAAGAGCCTATACTGGCACTAAATAGTTTTGAATTATGTGCATGATGGTAATCGTGAGAGCGTTTCCATATGCTGCTGGGTACCATTACATAGCTACCGTATATATTCATGATAACATCGGCCAGTACCGAGCGGTGCAATATGGCGTGATGCTGAAAATCGTGATAAATGATGAACATGCGCACCATTATCAGCCCCGATAAAATACTGAAAGGTATCTTCAGCCATATATAAGGAATGAAAAAGGTAGCTGCTAACGAACCCAGCAGCAGGAATAAAGTAGATAGCAGTAGCCACCAGCTTTTATTCCTGTCCTCCTTTGCAAAGGCTTTTGTCGCTAATATCAGTTCTCTTCCGGTCCGCATCTGCATATTATTGTTGTTCGTTTGTTCTTTTGTGTTTCCACCTCCTGTGGCTCCACAGCCATACTTCGGGTTGTTCCCTTATATCTTTTTCAAGTTTACGGGTGTGCATTTCAGATATTTCACCATCGCCGGTTGCTTTAGGATTATCGCACAGCACTTCTGCAAACATCTCATAATAGCCTCTTTTTACCCGTTTCACAGTAGCATACACTACGGTGTAGTTCACCTTGCGCGATATCATTTCTGTCCCTTTGAATACCGGTGTATCCTGGTTCAGAAAGGTGGTCCAGTAAGCATTTTGCGGTGCCGGTGTCTGGTCTGCTATGAATGCCGTAGCATTCAGCTCTTCCCTGTTCTCCAGCATTTCCCTGAAGGTGTCCTTCATGGCTATCAGCTTGGTGCCAAAACGCGTACGCATTTTATACATCAGCCAGTCAAAATATTTATTGCTGATGGGGTGGTATATCACATACAGTTGGTGCTTATTTACCAGGCTGAAGGTGTTGCCAGCCCATTCCCAGTTGCCCAGGTGGCCCATCACCAGCACGATGCTTTTGTTTTCTGCCGCCAGTTTATCAAACACGGCTTTTGCCTGCGGGTTAAAGTAGCAATGCTTCAGCATGGTTTCTTTGCTCACCGTCAGGGTCTTAAATGTTTCCAGGAACAAGTCGCAGAGATATTTATAATAACGTTTGGCTATCGCTTTTATTTCCGCTTCACTTTTCTCAGGGAAAGACTTGCGCAGGTTTTCCATCACCACACCTTTCCTGTAGCCCAATACATAATACAATAACCCATACAGTCCTGTAGAAATGAAATATAGTACCCTGAAAGGGAGTATCGAAATAAGATAAATAAAAGGCAGGGCCAGGTAATATATTATCGCCGACAATGTTATATATAAAATTTATGAAGCGATAAAAGTACTCAATTTACTGTTACAAAGAATACAAATTGTGCCCTCCGAACGCTTTTTAACTTTAATATGACCATTTGAAACGGTATTTCTGTTAACAGGCTTTAAAATGACGACTGTCAATATTCATGTGCCATAAATTGAATAACTTTAAGAATATCGATTTACTTATTGTACCGTTATGAGGCCCTCAGTAAAAATATATGTGCTTGCAACTATCATTGCTATGATAGCGTTTGCTGTATCCTGCAAAAAATCGCCGGATGATGGTAATGGTAGCAACAATGGTGGCAATGGCATGGTGGAAATGACGCCGTATGAATGGATAAGCCCATACGGGTTTGATGACATTGTAATACCTGAAGATAACAAGCTATATGTAGAAAGAATTGCTCTGGGAAAGCAATTGTTCTATGATAACCGATTATCTAATAATGGTGAGTCGTGTAATACCTGCCATGTGCAGAGCATGGGCTTTGCAGCCGAAGGGCTTTCCGATTTTGATAATGGACAGGCTAAAATGCCATTGATGAACCTGGCCTGGCACAAAAACTTTATGTGGAGTGGCAGGGTATCGGGCACGCTCGAGCATGTGATGGAGGTAGAGTTGACCAAACGGTTCAGTACCGATATTAATAAGGTAAATGCAATAGCCGACTACCGCGATAAGTTCAGGAAATATTACGGTGTTAATGAAATAAGCGTGCAGGACTTATCTAAAGCATTGGCTCAGTTCATGCGCATACTGGTGTCTAAAAACACAAAGTATGAGAAAGCACTAATAGGCCAGGCGCAGTTCACTTTTGAAGAAATGAAGGGCAGGGAGATTTTCTTCAATGAAAAAGGCGATTGCTTTCACTGCCATGTGCACTTCCTCACTACCGATGATTTGCTGCACAACAACGGCCTCGATAGTATCTATACAAAAGAGATTGACAAAGGCTATTTCAATGTTTCAGGCAATCCTTCCGATTTAGGAAAATTCCGCACACCTAATCTTCGCAATGTTGCCTTGCGTACCAGCTATATGCACGATGGCCGTTTTAAAACATTGGAAGAAGTGATTGAATTTTATGATCACCAGTCGCACCGTGGTATTCCTAATATAGACCCGAATATGGTGAAATCTAACCACGAGTATGGCCTGGGTCTTACCGAAGAGGAGAAAAGGTATCTCGTAGCATTTCTTAAAACCTTTACAGATACTGTAATGGTCAATGAGCCTATGTTCAGGCAGGATTAATGGCTATGTTGCGCTACAAAGCTGCTGTCCGTCAGTGTGTATAGAAATTGTAAGATGCGTTGCTTTTCGGTATCGTTTAGTTGCAATCCCGGGTTGCCATTTTTAGTCAGCAATGGTGATAATGTAACAGATGGCTGAACTCCCGTTGCATAATGTTTCACTACATCTGTAAGTGTTTTTATACGTCCATCGTGCATATAGGGTGCAGTCAATGCAACATTACGGAGCGTAGGTACTTTAAAGGTGCCCATATCCTCCGCCCTTTGGCTTACCCGGTATCTGCCCGAATCACTGAAAGTCTTATCCAATCCGTTATTCCTAAAGCTATTATCGGTAAATAAAGGCTCCGTATGGCATGCGTTGCAGTGGGTTTGAAACAACCTGTAGCCTTCCATTTCCATTGTGCTGAATGTCGTTTCTCCGCGTTTCATTTTGTCATATTTCGCATCTGCCGATACCAGGTTGCTCATGTACTGGGCCAGTGCGTAAAATAATTGCTGGTCGTCTATACTATCTTTCCCAAATACACTCCTGAACATGGCAGGGTAAGCCGGGTGAGTATTCAGTTCATGTATCAGTTCCCGCATATCCTGGGCCATCTCTACAGGATTAATGATAGGTGCAAACGGCATTATTTCTATATGGTTCACCCCGCCATCCCACATAAAGCTTTTGTTCCATGCCATATTGAAGATGGCAGGGCTGTGTCTTTTCCCGGTTTTGCCATCTACGCCTTTGCTCAATGCCACGCCACCATCAGCAAATGCATAGGCAGGCTTATGGCAGCTGCCGCATGAAATGGTATTATTGGCAGATAAAACAGGGTCAAAAAAAAGACGCTTACCCAGTTCATAGCCCTTTGTGCTATAGGGGTTGGATGTATGCTGGTACACAGCCGGCGGAAAATGAGCGGGGCGCAGGGGATATTCGGCTACAGGGGGAATCGCTGTATTTTCTGTGGGGCCACTCTTTTTGTTACAAGCTAAAATGCCCGGTATCAAACATATGGATAGTGCAATATGTTTAAAGATACCGGGCATTGTATGTCTTATAAATGATTACTTGAGGGTGATATTGCTGAAAGTAAAGCTGCCAAAGAAGTCTTTGCCAAAGGTAGCAGCTTGCGGCCCTTCCATATGCACGGTGCTGATAGTGCCCACTCCCGGAGATGTTTTCCAAAGGCTGGCTACGTCAACTTTCACTGTCATAGTCGGGTTGTAAACGTCACCTATAGCCACATATCGGTTTGCTTCCGCCCTGAAATCAATGTTTTTCGTTGTCACTACTTTATTGGGGCCCGCAAAACCTCCCAGGTGGATAGCAAAAGTTTTAGAAACAGTGTTGGCGTTTGGAGAGGTGCCTTCTGCTTTCGCCATAATATATCCTGTGTTCCAGTCCCAGAACATGCCGTTTATTACAGACAAGGCACCTGTTTGTGCGCCCGATACATTGCGGGCGCTATCTACACCTATAGTATATTGCATAGCTATATATTCGGTACCCGGTACATCTGTAATAGTAATGGTAGGGCTGGCGTTGGTCGATGCATCTACCAGGTAATAGCTGTTGGGCTGGCTCCACCAGGTTTCATCGCTCCGCTGCAGGCGTATGTTCGATATATAATATTTCAGCATGGTGAACGTAAGTGTATCATTGGTCCTGGCATGAACGAATGTCTTATTGGGTTCCCATGCCTGGCTGCCGCCCCAGGTATGTTCAAATTTCATCGTCAGCGATCCGTTGCTGATAGGCACCGGTTCATTATTTTTTTCTCTACAGGCCGATGCGCCAAGCAGTACAGCAGCAATGGCAGCAAGTGTTATTTTATTCAGTATAGTTTTCATCTTTTTGTGTTTCAGTTATATTAAAATTAAGGTCAAAATACAGAACAAACAGTGACATTGGTCACATTCAATTATTGGGTTATGCATTTATGTAGCGTTC
>DASWWE010000135.1:0-7525 GCA_036406055.1 Flavipsychrobacter sp.
GAATTGCAGCCACTCAAAACCTATGAAAGTAAAAGTGAAATTTGTATGAATATATACATCCCGCACCCAGCCTGTAACCAGCGAGTGGAAGCCTTCCAAAAACATAATAAAGCCTATCAGCACGCGCAGGTACACCAATGGTGCATTGCTTACTTGCCTGAAAGCAGCAGTATGAAGTTTTGTGAAAATGGTAGGTGTAGTTACAGGTGCCGTTGCCATAGTTTGTAGGCAAACTTATATAAGCTCCTGCAGTTTTGCTACTACGTTGTCTACTTCTTCTTTGGTATTATGCCTGCTGAACGAAAAACGGATAGGCACCATATTTTGGCTCTGCCCATTGTATAGCGCTTTGATAACGTGGCTTACTGAACTGGCGCCGCTGCTGCATGCGCTACCACCGCTTACACAGATACCTGCCATATCCAGGTTGAAAAGCAACATGTCTGATTTGTCTGTTTTCGGAAAGGCAACATTCAGTACGGTGTACAAACTGCCTTCCACATCGCCATTGAAAGTAGCCTGCGGGAAGGTGCTTTTCAGTTTTTCGGCCATATAGCTTTTCAGCCCTTTTATGTAATTGCTGTCGTTCTCGTAGCGTTGCGTAGCTATTTCCAGTGCTTTAGCAAAGCCTACAATGCCATACAGGTTTTCAGTGCCCGCACGCATATTACGTTCTTGCGAGCCACCATTTATCATGGGGTTTATCTTGATGTTCTCGTTAACATACAATATACCCACGCCCTTAGGGCCATGAAATTTGTGGCCTGCAGCACTTACAAAATGTACATGCAATTCCTTCAGGTTAATAGGGTAGTGGCCTATGGTTTGCACCATATCGCTGTGAAATATGGCGTCGTACTTTTTACAAAGCTCACCCACGGCTTTTACATTCAGCAGGTTGCCTATTTCGTTATTGGCATGCATCAGCGTTACCAATGTTTTGCCTTCATTAGCTACCAGTAAAGATTCCAGGTGCTCCAGGTCTACATGGCCGTTAGGGGTCAGTTTTACAACATCCAGTTTTGCCAGGCCCATTTTATGCATACACTCTGTAGTATGCAGGGTAGCATGGTGCTCTATAGGAGAGGTGATGATGTTTTTGCACCCAAGATCCCTTATGGCAGCATTGATGGCCGTATTGCTGCTTTCCGTACCGCCCGATGTGAAGAAAACCTCGCCGGGTGCGCAGTTCAGTATTTTGGCTACGCTTTTGCGTGCCGCTTCGATAGCCATCTTCGTTTCGCGCCCGTAAGAATAAATAGAAGAAGGATTGCCAAACTTTTCAGTCATGTAAGGCATCATCGCTTCTAATACTTCCGGATCTAGCGAAGTAGTTGCGGCATTGTCGAAATAAATACGCTGCATGTTATGTATTGATAATTATTGTAAGATGTGCAAAATTACAAAAAATCATTCACCTAATTTATAGGCAATGCCCGCATGGTAGCTAATATTTCGGTTGGCTACTGTCACGTCTGTAGTATTGTATTTCTGTCGGTCGCCCTTTAATGCCCTGAATGTAAGCACTGAGCTGAACAGGAAGCGCTTGCCTACGGGTATGGTATGTGTGTAGGTAAGCCCGCTCATCAGCATAAAGCTATTGCCTTTTTCCCCGGTAGCTTTGTTTTGGGTAAACTGCATTACGGGTATTATACTAAGCCCCAGGTATGTACGCATATGTCGCAGCACCGGGAAAAAATAGCCGGTTAACGGGTAGGTTACATCGTACTGCACCGTCATATCTGCCTGCAGGTGATTATCTACCACGGTTTGCCTCGGCGGTTCTTCCAGGTTATCGGTCGTTATAATGTCTTTGGTTTTATAGTGTTTAATACCGGCTTCCCAGCTCCATTTACCTCTGGTATTTCTGCGTATGAATACCTGCTTATCCCAGGTAAACCGTTGCGGGTATAAATTAATGGCATTAGAGGAATAGTAGCTTTTGTTGAGCCACAGGGAGGTACCCTGGCGTATGCCAATAAATGTTTCCTGAGCAGAAGCTACATGAGAACAGAGCACTAAACAAAGTATGTAGAACCGGTATGTCACATCTGTCTGTATAGTTGAAAGGTACGCTTTTTATCGCTCATCGGCGCTGGGGCCGAAGATGCTGGGCACCGGTACATCCAGCAGGCGCAGGTATACAGACAGCTGTCCTCTATGATGTACCATATGCTGCTGCTCGTTTCTCAATACGCTGGTACGCGATATGTCAAAAAGTATAGTTTCACCTTTGCGTAGTTGCCAATGCTGTTGCAGTTGCTCATCTGTTGCCTGGCTTAATGTGTCTATGGCTGCAGCTAATCTGGTTTCATATTCCTGCAAGATTTGCTCAAGACTATCAGGGACATTAGGCTTGTATGGGGTGGCAAAGAAGTCGAAATAGTCTGCTTCCAGCAAACGGTTTACCCAAACAGGCAGCTCGGCTATATGCATCCCAAGCCTTCCCAGGCTCATTGATTTTTCATGGGGTTTCCAGTCCAGTTTATCTGCAGGTATACGCTCCAGCATACGCTTGTTAGCTGCGGCTACGTGTTTCAGTTGATTTGTATATGTTTCAGCCAAAGTCATAAGTCAAAATGATTTGGCAACCAAATTAAAGGAATGTCTTTATCCGGCAGATTGCACTTATCTATATGGGTATTATCTTACCAACTCCCAAAGCACAATACCTACGCTTACAGATATATTCAAAGAGTGTTTGGCGCCCCATTGCGGTATCTCTATGCAGCCATCTGCCATAGCCAGCACTTCTTCATTCACGCCGCTTACTTCGTTGCCGAATACTAGCGCTATAGGTGTTTGTCCATCCCAGTTGAAATCCTGTAGCTGTGTGCTGTTATGCGCCTGTTCTACTGCATATATTTTATACCCTGCTGCCTTAGCATCCTGCACAGCGTCCATAGTAGTGGCAAAGTGTTTCCAGCTTACCGTATCGGTAGCGCCAAGTGCTGTTTTATGTATATCGCGATGAGGCGGGGCAGGGGTATAACCACACAAGTACAGCGCACTGGCGGCAAAGCAATCGCAGGTTCGGAAGGCAGCGCCTACATTGTGCATACTACGCACATCATCCAGTATCACAACCACAGGATGTTTCGCTGCATCTTTAGCGGTTTCGGCATCTTGCCTGCCCAGTTCTTCCATCGATTTTTTTGAAAACATTTTGCAAAGATATTGCGGCTATCTTCATGCGTCAAAACATGAAATATCCTATATTTGCAAAAAAACTGCATAAGCATATGAGTACCCGTTGGCAAACACAGGAGGATGCGGAACAGGATGTGCTTGTGGCCGAACACCACAGCCTGATAGTATGGAACGATGATGTAAACACATTTGACCATGTTATCGATTCACTGATGGAAATATGTGAGCACTACCCTGAACAGGCCGAGCAGTGCGCACTCATCATTCATCACAAAGGGAAATGTGGCGTGAAAAGGGGTAGCTTCGAGTTTCTGCGCCCTAAGGCAGAAGCCCTTATAGATAGGGGTATCCAGGCTACTATCGACTATTAATCGAATTCAGGAATATATCCGAAAGCCCGGTACTATACCGGGCTTTTTCATTTTCACCCTGTTTCTCACGCTTTTGTATTTTAATCTACGCAGCAGGGATAGTATTTTTGGTGCATCTATATATATTAATCGGTTATGAAATATACGTGGTTGTTGCTGGCAATATTTACCTGCCAGGTATCCATTGCTCAAACGGCTAAAAAGCAGATAACCCTGGATGACTTGTTTAAGAACAATACTTTCAGGATAAAAAGTGTGCCCGGCTTTAATGGTATGAAGGATGGAAAGACGTATACTAAGCTGGATACAGAAGGCAATAAACAACTGATACGTACCTATGATGTAGCCAGCGGTAAAGCCGGTACCATTCTTTTCGATAACCAGGCGCACCGTGTAAATGGTAAAGCCATTACGATAGATGACTATAGCTTCAGTAAGGATGAGAAGTTTCTGCTGCTGAAGTCAGGTACAGAACATATTTACCGCCGTTCTGCTTTAAACCATGTATATCTGTACGATATAGCGGCAGGCACCATACGCAAGGTAAGCAATGATAAGGTGCTGCATGCTACCTTATCGCCCGATAATAAGCAATTGGCTTATGTAAAAAGCAATAATCTATATATCATGAGCCTGGAAAACGGTAGTGTAGATGCTGTAACTACCGATGGCGAGTGGAACAAGATAATAAATGGTAACTGCGACTGGGTATATGAGGAAGAGTTTGGTTTTTCACAAGCATTCTCATGGTCGCCCGATGGCAAGTATATAGCATACTACCGGTTTGATGAGTCGGGTGTGCCATTATTTATCATGCCTAAATACTTCGACCTGTATCCTGATAACTATACTTATAAATACCCCAAAGCAGGTGAGCCTAATTCTGTCATTCAGATAAAACTGTACGATACTAAAACAAAAACCACCGTTAATGCCGACCTGGGGACGGAAACTGACCAGTATATACCGCGTATAAAATGGACCAACGACCCCTCGCAACTATGCATATACCGCATGAACCGCCTGCAAAACAAGCTGGAGTTATTGTTTGCCGATGCATTAACGGGCGCCACACAAGTTGTATATAAGGAAGAAAATAAATCGTACGTTGAAGTAAATGATAACCTTGCTTTCCTGCCGGATAATGCATCTTTCCTTTTCGATAGCGACCGCGATGGATTCAACCACCTGTATCGCTGGGATTGGAAAAAGAAGAAGCTAACCGACCTGACACCCGGTAAATTCGATATAGCAGACATTATAGGTGTGGATGAAAAACGCAAAGTGGTATACTATACCGCTGCAGAAAAAACACCTTTGGAGCGCAAGATGTATTCCATAAGCTGGGATGGCAAGGGTAAAAAGACTTTGACGAACACGGACGGTACACATGCCATTACTAAAGTAGAAGGGTACAACTACTTCCTGGATAAACATTCAAGGCTCAATCAGCCGCCTGTATTCAATCTCATAGATAATAAAGGCAAAGTACTGCGCACGCTGGAAGATAATAAGGAGCTGAAAGAAACCATGCAGCAGTACGACCTCGGTAACATCAGCTTCAAACAGGTAACCGGCGAAGATGGCACCATCTTCAATGCATGGATGATAACACCGCCTGATTTTGATGCAAATAAAAAGTACCCGGTACTCATGTATCAATACAGTGGCCCCGGTTCTCAGGAAGTGGCAGACCGTTTCCCGATACGCGATTTCTTCTGGCACCAGATGCTGGCAGAAAAAGGCTATATCGTTTTCTGTGCAGATGGTACGGGTACTGGCTTCCGTGGCGAAGCATTCAAAAAGAAAACATACCTGCAACTGGGTAAATATGAAAGCGACGACCAGATCAGCATTGCCCGTTATTTAGCTAACCAGCACTATGTTGATAAAAGCCGCATCGGTATCTGGGGCTGGAGCTATGGTGGCTTTATGAGCAGCACCTGCCTGTTCAAAGGCAATGATGTATTTAAAATGGCCATTGCCGTAGCGCCCGTGAGCAACTGGAAGTATTACGACAATATATATACCGAGCGCTACATGCGTACACCAAAGGAAAATCCAAAGGGCTACGATGATAATGCCCCTGAAAAAATGGCTGCCAAGCTGAAGGGGAAATTCCTGCTGATACACGGCACGGCAGATGACAATGTGCATTTTCAGAATGCAGTAATGCTCACAGATGCCCTGATAAAGGCGGATAAAGACTTTGATGGCGAATATTATCCTAATAAAGCGCATGGCATATCTGGCGGCAATACACGCTATCACCTATATAAAAGAATGACAGATTTCATTCAAAGCAATCTTTGACCGTAATTTGCGGTATGACAAGACTGGAGTCCGCTATTATTAATCACGCCTTGGTACGTACCGTATCGTCGTGGGCGAAGCGTACTGTCTTGCCGGGATTCCATGGGGTTTCGCTGTACAATGTCGCACGTTTCTTTTTTCGTGAAATAAACAATACGCAGATAAACATGCGTGCGGCAGCGGTAACGTACAATTTCCTGATGGCCATACCGCCAACCCTGCTGTTCCTTTTTGCCTTAGTGCCTTACCTGCCATTGGGCGATGTGGAGCAAACCATCATAGACATTATAGACCTGCTGGCGCCCAATCCTAATATCGAACGCACCTTCACCAATGTGTTCATCGATTTTATGAACAACCAGCATGCCGACCTCCTGTCGTTCGGTATCTTGATGACCATTATGTTTTCTTCAAATGGTATGATGGGCCTCATGAATAGCTTTGACCGTGGCCTGAAAGTGTATGTAAAACGCTCTGCTTTTAAAAGGCGCTGGACGGCCATCAAGCTTACGTTGATGACCATATGCGTTGTCATTATTTCCCTGGCCGCCCTCATCCTGCAAACGGAAGCCGTGAATGATATCATTCTGAAGATATTTAACAACGTAATAGCCGTAAAGATATTCAGTGGCTTGATACTGGTAGGGTTGGTGTTCAGTACTATTTCTATCATTTATTCTTACGGCCCGTCCCTTACACATCGTTTCAGGTTTGTGTCGCCGGGCAGTGTTTTTGCCACTGTGATGAGCTTGTTAACAACCGTGGTTTTTTTCTTCCTGGTAAATAACCTTATCAACTATAATAAAGTCTACGGTTCCATAGGTACGTTAATAGCCTTTATGATATGGATATGGCTTATTACCATGGTATTGTTATTAGGTTACGAACTTAACGTGAGTATTTTACTCGGAAAATTTGAAGATGCGTCTGAGGAAAAAAGGAATTAGTATGGCCGCCATGGCTGCATTGTGTGTGCTACATGCGTGCAGTAGTGAGGAGCGGTTGCCGGCCAAGGTGACATTTACAGAACATGTAGCACCTGTGTTGTATAAAAATTGCGCTGTTTGCCATCGTCCCAATGGTGGTGCGCACTTTAACCTTATTACCTACCAGGATGCTAAAAAATATGCAACCGGTATGGCCTATGTTACTAAGGCGCGCATTATGCCGCCCTGGCCGGCTGATCCCCATTATACCGAATTTGTAGGCCAGCGGGTGATGAGTGAAAGGGATATACAGATACTGGATAAATGGGTGAAAGACGGGTTGGAAGAAGGGCCGGCAGATAAGATGCCTGTGCTGCCCGATTTTCCCAATGGCTCAACGGTAGGCGTACCCGACTTGCGCATTCCTGTGAAACCTTATTTTTTACCTGCCAATAGCAGCGATAAGTTCCTGCTGGTAAAAGTGCCTTTTGAACTGCCGGAAGATAAGTATGTAAGCCTAGTAGAGTTTGTAGCGGGAAATACCAATGTAGTGCACCACGTAAACGGCGATATGGTGAAGTATGACTTCGGTAAAAAGAAAGATGTATTTGCAGGAGAGCAGATACTGGATATGGTAGAAGACAGTACCATTAAGCAGGCCTACGAAAAATTAGGATTACCCAATGATGATGGAAGCTATCCGGTATTGCAGAAATCGGTGGTCAATTACCTGCCCGGTGTGTTCGGGCAAAAATACCCCGAAGG
>DASWWE010000136.1:0-11447 GCA_036406055.1 Flavipsychrobacter sp.
GCCACCGTTCAGCGGCAGGCAATATTCAAAGAAATGAAAATAATAAGGCTCGCCACCCACTTTTATCATCGGGTCGCTTTCGGGGCGACGCACAAAGTCCAGGTCCATCTTCCGGTTTAGCTGCTGGCAAAAGCGGTGGGGCGAAAGCGCACATACAATACCTATCAATGCGGTATCGGAGAAAAAGCTTTCCTCCATCGCAGCCATATCCAATACCAGCTTTGCAGCCATGCGCGCAATAATTATTTAGTACCCCAAATTTCGGGCAACTTTGTATATTTCCAAATAAACATACACATCTATGATTGGCTTGATTGCTTTAGGGGTGCTCATTATCCTGCTTTTGTTCTGTTTGGTAACGGTGCAGCAGGGTACAGTTGCGGTCATCACTATTTTCGGTAAATTCCAACGCATACTGCGCCCCGGGCTCAACTTCCGTATTCCTATCATCGAGCAGATATTCAAACGCATCTCTTATCAAAACCGCTCTATCGAACTAAAGTTCCAGGCTATTACACAAGACCAGGCCAATGTCAACTTCTCGGCCATGCTCCTGTATTCGGTGCTGAATGAAGAGGCGGAAACCATCAAGAATGTAGCATTTAAGTTTATAGATGAGCGCAGCTTTATGCAGGCGTTGGTGCGTAGCGTAGAAGGGGCAGTACGTGCATACGTAGCTACCAAAAAACAATCGGAAATACTCCAGTTGCGTACCGAAATTATCTTTCACGTAAAGGAACAGTTGGATAAGCAGTTGGAAGAGTGGGGATACCACCTGCTCGACCTGCAGTTGAACGACATCGCATTTGATGAGGCCATCATGCGCTCTATGGCACAGGTGGTGGCATCCAACAACCTGAAGGCAGCTGCCGAAAATGAAGGCCAGGCACTGCTGATAACGAAAACAAAAGCGGCAGAGGCCGATGGTAATGCCATTAAAATATCTGCCGAGGCCGAAAGGCAGGCGGCCCAATTGCGTGGTCAGGGTGTGGCCCTTTTCAGGGAAGAGGTAGCACGGGGTATGGCACATGCAGCCAAAGAAATGCAGAATGCCAATCTCGATGCATCTTTTATCCTATTCTCTATGTGGACGGATGCAATCAAACATTTTGCTGAAAATGGCAATGGCAATACTATCTTCCTTGATGGCTCTACCGATAACCTGCAGCGTACCATGCAGCAAATGATGGCCATCAACCAGCAATCTTCCATTGTGAAGCCGGGCGGTGATAATAAGTAAAAAATTAAAATTGCTTACACGTACCTTTGCGTTTTGATACGCATTTTTTTGCCCGGGAGAAATGCAGTTTGATTATTCAACTTATCCACTAATTTTGGGCGCGAAATTTTTTTTATGATCGACGTTTTGCTTGGTTTGCAATGGGGGGATGAAGGCAAGGGTAAAATAGTAGACTACCTGGCTGCCAATTATGATATTATTGCACGTTTTCAGGGTGGCCCCAATGCCGGCCATACACTGTATGTAGACGGCAAGAAAGTGGTATTGCATACCATTCCTTCCGGTGTGTTTCACGGCCACTGCCTCAACCTGATCGGCAATGGCGTGGTGATAGACCCGGTAACACTTCAAAAAGAAATAAACAATATCATAACCCTGCAGCCTGATGTGTTGCAGCGCCTGTACGTTTCGCAGCGCGCACACCTGATAGTGCCCACGCACCGTGCGCTCGATGCTGCCTCAGAAGCTGCCAAAGGTTCTGAAAAAATAGGCTCTACACTAAAGGGTATAGGCCCTGCTTATATGGATAAAACAGGCCGCAACGGCCTGCGTGTGGGCGATATACTGAGCAAGGATTTCATGCAGCGCTACAACAGGCTGAAGGAGAAACACCTGCAGATGTTGAAGCAATACGATCACCAGGTAGACTGGCAGGAATGGGAAGACCAGTTTATGGCGGCAGTAGAGTATATGCGTACCCTGCAGATAGTTAATGCCGAATACTGGCTGGATAGCCACATGAAAAATGGCAAAAAAGTATTGGCAGAAGGCGCACAGGGTAGCATGCTGGATATCGATTTCGGTACCTATCCGTTCGTTACTTCTTCTAATACCATTACCGCAGGTGTTTGCAATGGTTTGGGTGTGGCTCCTTCGCGTATTGGCGAGGTGTATGGCATTACCAAAGCATACTGCACGCGGGTAGGCGGTGGCCCGTTCCCTACCGAACTGCTGGATGAAACCGGCGAAGCACTGCGCAAAGCCGGTAATGAATTTGGTGCTACCACAGGCCGCCCGCGCCGCTGTGGCTGGATAGACCTGGTAGCCCTGCGCTATGCTGTAATGCTTAGCGGTGTTACCAAACTGATTGTTACCAAGGCCGATGTGATGGATGGCTTCAACCCGGTGAAAATAGCCGTGGGCTATAAGGTAGATGGTGTAGAAACCAAAGAGATGCCATATGACCTTTGCAGCGGCACCATCGAGCCGGTTTATGATACTTTCCCTGGTTGGGAAAAACCAATAAGCTCTTGCACCAACTACGATGAAACACCTCAGGTATTTAAGGATTATTGCCGCTTTGTAGAGGACTACCTCGGCACACGTATCGCATTCGTTTCCAACGGTACGGGCCGCGACCAGTTGCTGCAAATTCCTTAATAAAAAAATTATGTATTCGTATCTGAAAAAAAATTTGGGAATTTCGATAAACAATTAAAATTTTACGTCATCAACGGTATGAGTGCTATGAAATCAGATTCAAGCAAAAAAGGAACAACTAACAAGAGCGCAGCACCTGCTAGCAAAGCTGCAGCAAAGAAAGCGTCATCTAAACCTATCAAGAAATCTGAAGAGGAAGATGACGATGATGAACTGGATGAAGAGCTGGATGAGCAGCCGAAGAAAAAAACGGCCGCTAAGAAAACAACAGCCAGCAAATCTAAAAGCCGCGATGACGATGACGACGACGATGATGATGACGACGATTTGGAAGATGATGATGACGATTTCGGTAAAGACGACGAAGATGATTACGACATAGAAAAAGAGTTTGAGGAGTTTGATATGCCAAAGTCAAAAGGTAAGGCAGGTGGCAAAAAATCATCAAAAGACGATGATTTTGACGTAGACGATGATTTCAAAGACCTGGGCTTCTTTAACGATGGTGGCGATGGTTTTGACGACGATGATGATGATTTCTAATCTTCAATCGTAGCGCTTGCAAAGACAAAAAGCTACATTTTCCCTGCAAAAGGGCGAATACGGAATACTAAAACAGAAAATGCTGAATTGGACGCAACAGTTCAGCATTTTTCTTTTTTTAGATAGCAATGGCTATGACGATCGTTATGGCCATTATGAATGCCTCGTAGCAGCCGGCAGTCATGCTACCTGCACAGGTCTTGATGCCATGCAGCATTGGCACGATACGAATAAAGACTGGCTCTTCGGCCACATTTGTTACGATTATAAGAATGAGTTGGAACCCAAACTTTCATCACGCCATCCTATAGCTACAGGTTGGGGCGATGATCCACTGCACTTCTTTCAACCGGCAGTGGTTTGTTATGTTAGCAAGGATAAAACAACGCTCACTATAGAATCACTCGACGATACGCCGCTGGCGATATATGATGCTATCTTAGCTACCGACGATACAAATAATGCCTCGCTTCCCAGGCTACAGTTTCAGCAAGTCATAGATAAGCAACCTTATCTTACTACCATTGGTGCTTTGCGCAGGCACATAGCCGATGGCGATTGTTACGAAATAAACTTCTGCAACGAGGGCATTTGTAACGATGCAGATGTACAGCCATTAGCCGTGTTCAATGCCCTCAATGCAATTTCACCGGCACCATTTGCTGCTTTTTACCGCTCCGGCGATAGGTATATGATGTGTGCCAGTCCCGAACGGTATATTACACGCAATGGCAGTACACTCCTGTCGCAACCCATAAAGGGCACTACGCGCAGGGGCAAGGATGCTATTAGTGATCAGGCTGCTAAAAACAACCTGTACAATAGCATTAAAGACCGTGCAGAAAATGTGATGATAGTAGACCTGGTACGGAACGACCTGGCGCGAAGCTGTAAAGTGGGTAGTGTGTCGGTCGATGAACTGTTTGGCATCTACAGTTTTCCGCAGGTACACCAGATGATATCTACCATCAGCGGAACGCTTGATGAAGCAACGCCGTTTACAAATGCCATCAGGTACAGCTTCCCCATGGGTAGCATGACAGGCGCACCAAAAATAAAAGTGATGGAACTAATAGCCCGCTATGAGCATAGCCGTCGCGAATTGTTTGCTGGTACAGTTGGGTATATCTCCCCCTTGGGGAATTTCGATTTCAATGTCATCATCCGCAGCCTGTATTACAATGCGGCATCAAAAAGATTATCGTACCAAACGGGTGGGGCCATCACATATGATAGCACTGCCGAACAGGAATGGGAAGAAATGCGCCTCAAAGCCTGGGCGCTGGAGCGTATTTTTAGTTAATGGTTCTATTGCAGCCTGCAGGTTTCCGAATCTGGGCCTACAGGGTCTTTATAGCATTGTTCCTTCGCTGCCTCCCGGTTGGAGTGGTTTATCTGGTATTGATAACTACCGCCACTGATGCCACCGGAGCATTCACAGATGAAGCTTTCCTTTTGACAGGAAGAAAATGGAAGCGCCATTAGTAAAGCGCTTGTTAATAAAACGGTAGTGCTTCTCATAGCAGTAGTTCTCATATACTTTTGCTGACAAATAATATGCCGCTTTCCTTTGTGTTCGCAAAACGAAAGCTTTGGCAGCATATTTGTACTTTAATTGGCTAATCCTCTATATGTTATGAAAAAATATGTACCCATCCTTTTGATGCCCGTGCTGCTGGCATTGGGCTGCAAAAAAAATGATGACCTGGAAAGTGACAAAAACTATTATCAGTTGTACGAGGTCGAGTATAACAAAGTGAATGCTGAAACAAGGGCATACGCCACATTCCGGGAAAACGATGCCACAGGGCGTAAGGTAGAACTGAAAGGTTCCGCAAATGTAAAAGCCAACACTAAAATAGCTAATACTACTACCGAAGACATTACCCGCTACTATTGGGATTTTCCGGGTACATCAGATGTAAATTTCGTCCTCACAAAAAACTATGGCGGTACCATTCGTAATACGGTTCGCCGCGCCGAAATAGGCGATATAAAAATTACAACGGTATATCCTGAATTTGTACCAAAATCAGAAGGCTTAGGTTTCAAATGGGCTGGCGATCCGTTGCAGGAGAATGAGAAACTGGTAGCCACCATTATATCGGGTGCCAATCTGGTAAGGGAAACCAAGGAGTTTACCGGCGATAGCGTTTACTTTACCCCTTACGAGCTTAGCGAAATATCGCCTGAATGGGTAACGGTACAATTAAAGCGCATCAAAGAACTGCCACTGGAAAACAAAGACCATGGTAAAGATGGCAAAATGAAAGTAACCCTGGTTACGTATACATATACTACACTGCAATAAGCAGTTTGTTGTCTTTTAAAAAGTGCCGCAATCTATATTTGCGGCACTTTATTGTTTTAATAAATGTGTAAAATATAGTAAATTTGTAGTGTAAGTTCTTTGAGGGTATTTGGTTATTCATGACTAAAGGAAACGAACAAGAGTAGAAAAGCACAACAAAACACAACAATTTTTTTCAACGTTCAGATTCATAATAAAGCAACATTTCACAACAAAACACAACATTCTCCCCGGAATGTTCCAAAATCAAAACTCTGAAATCGGAACAAACTGGAACAATTACGAAAATGTGTATATGTTGGCTGTTTTTATTCAGGTTTTGTGGATAACCATAACGGGTTAGCCCGCCGCTTTTTCGTTATTTTGTGTATCCCGTTCGGGTATTTTAATCAGGCAAATTCAGAGAGGTACAGGGTGAAGTTTTCGCATTTACACAACCATACGCAGTTTTCTTTGTTAGACGGTGCATCGTCCATCGGCAGGCTATACGATAAGGCCGCTAAAGACGAGATGCCCGCTATGGCTATTACCGATCACGGCAATATGTTTGGCGTGTTCCAGTTCGTAGCCGAAGCATGGAAGAAGACCAAGGTGGTGGGCACCACGCCCGAGGGTAAAGATATACTGGAGCCGGTAGTAAAGCCGGTCATCGGTTGCGAATTCTACCTGGTAGAAAACAGGCTGAAGCGCCAGTTCTCCCGCGATGAGAAAGATGCACGCTACCACCAGCTGTTCCTGGCCAAAAACGAGGTAGGCTACCGCAACCTGGTAAAGCTATGCTCGCTGGGCTATATGGAAGGCCTGTATGGTAAATACCCGCGTATAGATAAAGAGTTGGTATTGCAGTATCACGAGGGGCTGATAGCCACTACCTGCTGCCTGGGTGCAGAGGTACCGCGTACTATACTCCGCAAGGGTGAAGAAGAAGGGGAAAAGGTGTTTAAATGGTGGCTCGACCTCTTTGGCGAAGACTACTATGTGGAGATGCAGCGCCATGATATACCGGAGCAGCTAAAGGTGAATGAAGTACTGCTAAAGTTTGCCCGCAAGTATAATGTGCCCATCATCGCATCGAACGATTCACACTATGTGGAACAGGAAGATGCTAATGCACACGATATCCTGCTTTGCATCAATACCGGCGAGAAGCAAACCACGCCTACCAATAAGGAGTTTTCTGACGATGATGATGCAAAGCCAAAGAATACCCGCTTTGCTTTCTATAACGATCAGTTCTACTTCAAGAATACGGAAGAGATGACCAAACTCTTCAGTGACTTGCCGGAGGCTATCGATAACACGGGGCTGATAGTAGATAAGATAAAACCTATGAAGCTGGAGCGCGAAATATTGCTGCCCCACTTCAAGGTACCACCAGAGTTTCATGACGACCAGGATGCCTACCTGGAATACCTGACATGGGAAGGTGCTAAAAAGCGATATGTAGAGATAACACCTGAAATAGACGAGCGCCTGCGCTTCGAACTGTTCACTATCAAAACGATGGGTTTCGCGGGTTACTTCCTTATCGTATCCGACTTCATTAAGGCTGGCCGCGACCTTGGTGTATTCGTAGGACCGGGCCGTGGCTCGGCGGCGGGTTCAGTGGTGGCCTATTGCATCGGCATTACCAATATCGACCCCATAAAATATAAGCTCCTGTTCGAGCGTTTCCTGAACCCGGAACGTAAGAGCATGCCCGATATAGATACCGACTTTGACGACGTAGGCCGCCAGAAGGTGATAGACTACGTGGTGAATAAGTACGGTAAAAACCAGGTGGCCCACATTGTTACCTATGGTACCATGGCTGCTAAGATGAGTATCAAAGACGTAGCCCGTGCGCTCGATCTGCCATTGCCCGATTCCAACGCACTGGCAAAGCTGGTACCGGAACGCCCCGGTATAGAGCTGAAGCGTATACTGCATGCACCTATAAAAGGGGAGAAGAGCCTGGAAAGTAAAGAGGGTCTTGGTGGTGAAGAGATAGATAATGTAAACAAGATACGCGAGATATACAACAGCCAGGGCCTGCATGGCGATGTGCTGCGCTCTGCCGAAAAGCTGGAAGGTTCTGTCCGTAATACAGGCATCCACGCGGCAGGTATTATCATTGCCCCTAAAGACCTTACAGAACTGATACCAGTATCGTCTGTAAAGGATGTAGAGCTTTTGATAACCCAGTTTGAGGGTAACGTCATAGAAAATGCCGGTGTTATCAAGATGGACTTTTTGGGATTGAAAACCCTCACCATCATCAAAGATGCGCTGGAGCTTATAAGGCGCAACTATGGACTGGAAATAGATATCGACAGTATTCCGCTGGATGATACAAAGACTTACGAATTGTATCAGCGTGGTGAAACCAATGCCACGTTCCAGTTTGAAAGCCCGGGTATGCAGAAATACCTGCGCGAGCTGAAGCCCGATAAGTTTGATGACCTTATTGCGATGAACGCCCTGTATCGCCCGGGGCCTCTGGAGTACATTCCCAACTTCATTAAGCGTAAGCACGGCGAGGAAGAGATAGTTTATGACCTGCCCGATATGCAGGAGTACCTGGAAGAGACCTACGGCATCACCGTATACCAGGAGCAGGTGATGCTGCTATCGCAGAAACTGGCGGGCTTTAGTAAGGGCGATGCCGACGTACTGCGTAAAGCGATGGGTAAAAAGCAGATCGCCGTACTGAACAAAATGAAAAGCCAGTTTATTGAAGGGGCTACTAAAAAAGGCCATCCTGAAGATAAGCTGAACAAGATATGGACCGACTGGGAGGCCTTTGCCCAGTACGCGTTCAATAAATCGCACTCTACCTGTTATGCCTTCGTAGCATACCAAACGGCGTACCTGAAGGCACACTACCCGGCCGAGTTTATGGCGGCGGTACTCAATAACCAGGGCAATATCGATAAGATAAAGTTCTACATGGAAGAGTGCCAGCGTATGGGTTTAGCGGTATTGGGGCCGGATGTAAATGAGAGCTTGAAAGGTTTCTCGGTAAATAAGGAGAGCGTCATTCGCTTTGGTATGAATGCCATTAAGGGTGTAGGCGAAGCAGCAGTGGAAGACATCATAGCCGAGCGAGAAGCAAATGGTCCGTACACTACGGTGTTCGATTTTATATCGCGTGTAAACCAGCGTACAGTAAACAAGAAATCGCTGGAAAGCCTGGTACTGGCCGGTGCTATGGATGGCTTTAAAGAGTTGCATCGCGCGCAGTATTTCTTTGCTCCACCTACCGATCCTGTAACAGGTATGGAACGCCTGGTGCGCTTTGGTAACCAGGTACAGGCCAGTAGTTCTATGGCCAGCAACAGCCTCTTTGGCGATGCGGTGATGCCGGACATTAAACCACCGGCCATACCGGAATGTGATACATGGACATTGCCCGAACTGCTGGACAGGGAAAAAGAAGTGATAGGCATCTACCTGAGTGCCCACCCGTTGGATGGCTATAAGTTTGAGATAGACAACTACAACTTTACGCCGATAAACGAGATAGAGAATAATAAGGGTAGGACGATACGTATAGCCGGCTTCATTACCGATGCGGCACATATGACCACCAAGAAGGGGAGTAAGTTCGGCAAGATGGTTATAAACGACTATACCGGCAACCAGGAAATAGTGTTTTGGGAGAAGAACTATGTAGAGTATGCCAAATATGTAGATAACGGGCAGAAGCTGATGATAACCGGTGTGTACCAGGAACATAGGTTCAGGCCGGGGGTAATGGAGTTCCAGGTGCAAGCGATAGTGCTGCTGGATGAAGTGCGCAAGATAATGACCCGTAAGCTGCACCTGCAAGTGCCACTGGAAGCCATAACGCAAGATGTCGTAATGTTCCTGCACGATAACTTTAAGAAGCACCCGGGAAATACAGATGTGCAGCTACAGGTGATAGATGAAGAAGATGGCAGAACATCGAAACTGAAAACATCGGGCCGCATTGATATTAATGACGAACTGCTGCATTTTTTAGCTGCCAACGATAAGCTGAAATACTCGGTAGAGCTAAAGAACAATTAGTTATAAGGAGTATAAGCTCATAGGTATGTACTTAGCTTATAGTGGTATTTTGGCCCTCTATGCTGCTAAATCAGATATTGATAGTAAATTTGTAGATAATTTAAAATTTAAAACATAATAAAAATGGCAGCTGTATTCACTGATGCAAATTTTGATGCTGAAGTACTAAACGCAGATAAACTGAGTGTAATAGATTTCTGGGCACCATGGTGCGGTCCTTGTTTGGCCCTGGGTCCAACCATTGAAGCCCTGGCTAAAGAGTATGATGGTAAAGTGAATGTAGGTAAAGTAAATGTGGATGAGAATCCTAACCTTTCTATCAACTACGGCATCACCAGCATACCTGCAGTGTTGTTCATCAAGAATGGCCAGGTGGTAGATAAGCAAGTTGGCGCTGCACCTAAAGGTGTATTCGACAAGAAAATACAACAACACCTGTAATTGCCTACCGGTGATGAAATAAATGAGAAGCCCCGTATAGCGGGGCTTTTATAATGTTATGAATTTCGTTTTCTTCTGTTGCACTTTCCATCAATGCTTTACCCTGTGCTGTTACCAGGCTGTACCAAGGTAACAATTGTACACCGGCACAGTGGTAGTGGCCGGCGTGCTGCGTAGTTCTATGGCTATAGTAAAGATGGCATATAAGATGAAATACCACAGTCGCATAAGTCGTATTGATTATGAGACAAATCTATCGACACAAAACTGACAGGAAATTGACTTGGGTTAAGAAACAGTTCCCATTCCAGCTACATATTGTCAATACGTTTGTTCATTACTGCAAACCATATGGGTGGCAACATAGCCAATATCATACTGCCGGGGTAGCCGGTGGGTAGCTGTGGCGAATGGTCGTGGTGGCGTAGTATCTGGTATTTCCGGCTGGCCAGGTAATGATGGTCGCTATGGCGGCTCAGTTCAAAAAGCATAATGCGCCCAATAGTATGGTTGCTGTTCCAGCTATGTTCGGGCATGGCGCGCTCATATTTTCCATTGCTCAGTGGCTTGCGTTTTAGCCCGTAATGCTCTATGTAGTTTACGGTTTCCAGCAGCAGTATGCCTATCAACGCAGCTATTAAGAAGTAACCCAATGCTGCCCAACTGAAATAGAAACCAATACCGATACAAAAAATAAATTCGATAAGCTGGTAATGCAGCATTTCATTTTGTAAAAAGCCCCTGCCTTTTTTGCGTTGCTCTTCAAGGGCTATTTTCCATGCCTTCATGTATACACCGCTGATGCTGCGTGCCCAGAAGAAATAAAGCGGCTCGTTTCTGTTAGCGCTGCTGGCATCCTCAGGTGTGCCTACGTGTTTATGATGCCCGCGATTGTGCTCTATGAAAAAATGCATGTACAAAGACGTGAGCAATAGCATACGGGCCAATGTCTGTTCTGTTTTATTTACCCGGTGCCCTAATTCATGGCCTACATTGATGCCCATGATGCCACATATTAAACCCATGGATAGGATGCGCCCAATGCGGTCGCTGGTAGCAAGTGCAGCGTCTGTAATGCCCGAAAGAAAAAAATAAAGGGCAGTGTATTGAAGCGGGACGACCATGTATAGCAACCAATCGTATGTTTTGTCGTGCCGGGCCATCTCTTCCTCTTCGGTGGTCAGGTTGTCTTCGCTTGGTTTTATGAACAGTTCCAGTATGGGTATCATAACGAAAGCTATCAGTACAGGTATCCAAACTACCCAGCCCGTATTTGTAAAGCTGCGCCATACACCGGAATAGAGCAGCAGCGGAATGGCATATTTCAAAACACGGGCCTTCATATCCTGAAAATTAATAAAAAGCCCCGGTACAAAACCGGGGCAGCTATAAATTTAGCTTAAGCATTAGTCTTTAAGGCTGCAGGTAACCTTGTATGTATAGGAAATGCCTCCAAAGTCAACACTGGACTGTGTTTCATTCGACTGGCACTTGCTTTCA
>DASWWE010000137.1:0-17077 GCA_036406055.1 Flavipsychrobacter sp.
AAAAATGTTCCTTTTGGTATTTGTCATTCGTTGTAGCACTTATTTTTTCAGTAATGTCAATAGTGACTTTACATTTCTGGTATTTACCTGTCTTAAAACTAATGCTATAGCTACATATAAAAAAACAGCTAGCCCTACCTGCATCCATAATGCCGATACAATATTAACAGCCGCTATATAGCTCACCGCACCTATTAACAGGAAAGAGAATAAGGGCAGTGAAGAGAATTTCATTACATATTTATCGGATAGCCTGTAATAGCCTACCAACTGCATAACAGATGTAACCAGGAATGCAATGGCCGCACCCATACCACCGTAAAAAGGTATCAATATCGCATTCAGCCCTATATTAATAAAGGCTGTACTGGCTATTATAGTACTTATCTGCTTATACTTACGTGCAGAGAAACTGAGCGTCCATAGCAGGTTGATGTAAAATTGAATGGGGATGCAAATGGATAATATCATAAATTCCATAGCATTTACAGAGCCATATTTGCCTTTGAATACATCATCCAGTACAGGTGCCCAAAGTATATTCAGCACCAGCGGTATCATGGTAGCAAAAAACATTTCCAGCACAAACAGGTCTTTCACCTGCTTTTGCGTACCCTCTGACAGGGTAGTGTTTACCATAAGTACTTTCGCAAATCTTGCCAGCAATATCGGACTTAATACCGTTAGCGGTAGCTTGGCTATCTCATAAGCACGATATGCAAGTCCATATTCGGCAGAAGCTGCCGGTGTGCTGATAATCCCCAATAATATCCAATCGATACGCGCCAGGCTGGCATCAAACAAAACAGCTACATATTGCGGCGCAGCCTCTTTCAGTAATTTCAGGTAAGCCGTCCTTCTAAAGGTCAACTCCAGTTTTTTCTTAACCAAAGAATATATCAGCAAAGCTAACAACTCAAATAAGCCACATATTACCAAAATTGCCATCACACCATTTACCGATAAGGCATCTGTCCTTATCAGCCAATAGGCAGCCAATAGCTTGGCGCTGTTGCTTATTATAGCTATCAGTGCATACGGTTTAAAGTGTTGCTTGGCGTTCAGCAATTGTTTTATGGGGCCGGCTGTAAATAATAGCCCCTGGGATAAGAACAACCACGGCAGTAGCTGTATTTTAGGCGCATCCTGAAACGGAGGCACTATGCTGATGCCGAAAAGTATCAAAAACGTGACCAGTGAACCTGCACCCGCATGCATCAGGTAGGCTGTAGCTGCCCAGTCTGATGTTTCGGACGCTGCAATCCTGCGTACCACTACTTGGTCCATACCAAAGCTTAGCAGCATGGTAAGCACCATGGCTACAGCATTAGCCCAGTTTATTACTCCAAAATAGTCTTTAGATAAATAAAACGAAATGATAATAAAGAACACCCCGCCAAATACCTGTACGGCAATGGCTTGCAAGCCCGAAGACAAAATTTTGCCGAAGAGGGTATTTTTCACTTAAAGGAGCTGATTCTGTAACAAAATGACGGTAAAATTACTATTTAATCAGCTACTTTTGCAAACATGCTAAAAGGCAAATGGCTACAAATAGCAATGCATGCGCTGCTTTGCATGCTCGCGTTTTTCGTATCATACCCTTATATATTTGCCGCAGCTACCATCGGGTTACTGATGGTAATATGGTTACTTCAGGCAAACTTTGCCGATATTTATAAAAAACTAAAAGAACGTAAGTGGCTATGGCCATGGATAGGATATTTCCTGTTGCATGCTATCAGCTATACTTATAGCGCTAATAAATCACAATCGGCTTTCGACCTGCAATCGAAATTCAGCTTGCTTATCTTGCCTATTATTATAGGTGCAGGGGTTTCATTTGATAAAAAAAAGCTGGAAACCATTTTTTTATCCGCCATATTAGGTTCTGCTACTATCGCATTGTTTTGCATAATACAAGCTTGTATAAGGGTGAATGGTGAGGGCTATTTTTATTATAAGTTTTTCTTCTATCATGACCTAGTTTATAGGTTGGATGCCAATGCTGTGTATGTAGCCTGGCACACTATGCTTTCCCTTACTGCTTTACTTTTGTGGCCATGGCAGTTCTATTTCAACGGCAGCGCTAAAAAATGGCGGGTATTGCTCATCATCCTGCTCACAGCTTTTTTCCTGATGCTTTCGGCACGCATGCTTACCGTGGTCTTCTTCATAGTGCTGATACCTATATATATTGTAAAGATATTCAGACATGCCAGACTCACCCGTATGCAGATAGGTGCTACATTGGCAATCTTTGTAATAATAGCCGGGCTGCTCGTCTTCACAAACAATCCTATTAAAAAACGCTATGCCGATATTTTTCAAAAGGATATCAGTAAAGCCTGGTTAAAGGATTACCGCAATGTACCGCAGAAAGATTTTAATAACCTGACGCTCAGGTTGATGGTTTGGCGCATGGGCTTTGAAAACATTAATGAGAACAATTTGTGGCTTACCGGCTCCGGCAATGGCGATGCGCAAGACCTGCAGAACCAAAAAATGGCGGCTTACGGGATAGATGTAAATAACCCCGACCCAAATAAACGGTCGGAATATTTTAATTTAAATATGCATAATATGTGGTTTCAGTCGCTATTGATGATAGGGCTGCCGGGTATGCTGCTTTTTATGCTTATTACTCTTCCCCCACTCCTATATGTCCGTAAAATACCATTTAAGTATTTTTTTATAGTGTTTCATATCACCGCACTTTTCTTCATGTTTCAGGAAGCGGCATTGCAAACACAGGCCGGCGTGATATATTATACATTTTTTTCATCTATTTTTTGGAACATATATTATAGTCGAAAACAACTGGTGTAGAAAAATAATATTACCCAAATATTAAACTATTGCAAAAAAAATTAAGAAATTTGCACCCGAAAGAAAGTTTGACACGATTTTTGCTGTTATACTACAGTTGAAAAAAGATCGTTTTAAGAAGTAATGGAACAACCCTTTGTCATAAAAATACCTAATGCTGCCACCCCCAGACAGACTGCGCCGCAATCTGATATGGCAGAAATTCGTGAAATGTTTCGCGAAATAAACCATAGGTATATGGTTTATCAGCCGTCTGCCTATTATGCCGCAGTAAAAAGGATGATGGACCTTGCAGTGTCTTTTACATTTATAGCACTTGTGATGTCATGGTTATACCCCATAGTAGCGATATTAATAAAACTTACATCTAAAGGGCCCGTTTTCTTCATTCAAAAACGTACAGGTTATAAAGGCGTTGAATTTGATTGCTTTAAGTTTCGCACCATGCATGTAAATGCCGATGCTGATACCAAGCAAGCTACCAATAATGATAAACGCATCACAACAATAGGTAAATTTCTCCGGTTGACGCACCTTGACGAAACACCACAGTTTTTCAACGTGCTGCTGGGCGATATGAGCATTGTAGGCCCGCGTCCGCATATGCTTTATCATACACGCTACTATTCACAGTTCATACCCTACTACAATTTGCGTCACGAGGCTACGCCCGGCATGACGGGTATGGCCCAGATAAAAGGCTATATAGGTGAGATAACTGTAGAGCGTGAACTGCGCAAACGCATCCAGTGGGATGTATACTACCTGAAGAACCGCAGTATCCTGATGGATATAAAGATCATATTTGCAACCTTCGGCCAGGTAATCGAAAAAAGCCTTGGCAGCATCCTGAGGAAGAAATAAATACCATTATTTCTATCTTAAATAATATTTTCAGCTTTTGTGTTCCCTTTTTTTCAAGTAACTTTTCATTGAAAAAAAGGGAACATGTCTTTGATCATCACCGCTACTGACTTTTCTGAAGTAGCCAACCATGCACTCCACTACGCCTGTCGCATGGCACAGGAGTATAATGCTTCCATAGCAGTAGTACACTCTTATACTATACCGGTAACCTTTACGGAAAATCCGATGCCGGTAATGCCTATAGAGGAAAGCAGGGAAATTGCTGAAAACCATATGACGGAGCTGGTAAGAAACCTCTCAGCTATTTATCCTGGCATACCGATACAAAGTCATATCTCATTTGGCGATATTACCGAAGCATTAGCCGACTATGCCAAACTACACCAGCCATGGCTGATAGTAGTAGGCAATAGTCTTAGCGATGATGATGGTTTCTGGTTTGGTGGCAGTTTGCTTAGTATCTTGCGCAATTCAGAACATCCCGTAATGGCTGTACCGCCGGGTATAGATTTTATCCCTCCGAAGAAAATATGTTTTGCCTGCGACTATAAGAATATACGCGAGCAGCTTCCTGCTGCAGACTTGCTAAAACTGGTAAATAACACAAAAGCAGCGTTGTATGTATTGAACGTGGATCATGACAATAGAGAGTTTGCTACCAATACACCGGAAGAAGCCACTGCGCTGAATGACCTGATAGGAGAGGCCGATCCTCAATATCATTATATAGACAATGCGGATAAAACAGTAGGCATCCAACATTTTGTTGAAGAAAACAACATAGACCTGCTAGTAATGATACCGCATCGGCATAGTTTCTTTGAGGGATTGTTTCACAAAAGCAACACTAAAGCTTTAGCCAAAGGGGCGCACATCCCCGTCATTGCGTTACACGAAAAACAGTGAATATTAAAAAGGCGCATCAACGATGCGCCTTTTGTTTTTCCATTTTTTCTTTCCGTTTCTTTATTACCTGCTTTACTCCTTTTATACCCAGTTCCACAGCTTTCCATTTCAGGTACGAGAAACCTACTTCTTTTAGCAGAGAACCTAATATCTTCCCTCCACTTTTAGCAATCTTTTTACCAGCTGCTTGCTTCAACAACGGCATACCTACTGCCATAGCCAAGCTGCCTAAAGGCGACCCACTGAATAAACCCGTGGCTGCCGACAATATATCGCCGGTTTCGTCACTATTTTCTTTCCCTTCTTTCTTACTGCCGGGGAAAAACCCTTCTTTTTCACTTTCCTTTATTGCACGTTTCAGCATACGCTTTTCACGTCTCAACTCTTCAAGGCTATTCAGTTGTTTCGAATAAAGTTTCATGCTATAGTGCAAAGTTTTAAAAACACCGGTAACTATTAGTTGTCCTCGTCCGTATCATCTTCATCCGTATCTGTCATTTCTTTAATGAACAGTCCTGTAAACTTTCTTATAAACATCTTCCGACAGGCAAACAGCACCCCCAGTGCCAGCAGGTAAATGCCGGCAATGATAAGATAGCCGCCTCCACGCGAGCCTACCAGTTCTGCCATATACTCGGCTATCCCCATACCTAAAAAAAGAAGTATAGGCAACACCAGCAAAAAGCATACAATGGTAAAAGTAAAAAAGCTTAGTACCTGGGATATACGTTCTATAATATCAAGCTTTACGATACTCACGCGCTTGTCTATATAGTCCGTTATTTTATCCTTCCACTTGCCGATGAATTCGAACATGGCGGTAAATTAGCTATTATAAATTTGATGTTCCAGGTCTTCTGTTTTCTTACCCAGTTTATCTTTCAGATTGTTGATACGGTCTTTTATTTTACCAAGGTCTTCCTGGCGTTTCTCTTTATCTGTTGCCAATAAATAGCCTACAGCTGCACCTATTGCAGCACCTATCAGCAGTGTAGCTACAGTCTTTCCTGTTTTAGCCATAACAATTCGTTTAATTAGTTTGATGTATGAATTTCATTGTAAATTTAATAAATATCGTGCCAGCCTTATCGTTGGTGGCAGGAATTTTTTATTTTATTTAATAATTGACATATAGTGGTAATCATATACCCATACAAATGCGCAACAATACTATTAAACAATACCTGCTAATAGGGCTTATCCTATTCCTTGCCATCACAGTTGGCATGCACTTGTTTACATTTTTTCCGGGTCTGCTGGGGGCCATTACGTTTTACGTATTGCTGCGCCAGCCCTACTTTAAGCTGACAGTACTGCACCAGTGGAAAAAAGCGCCTACCGCATTATTATTCATTTTCAGTGCTATCATCATATTTGTGCTGCCCATAGTGGGTATTGTTCAGATATTAATACCAAAATTCAATGCATTAATTGAAAATAAGGATAGGCTAACGAGTACTATCAATAACCTGGCGACAAGGCTATTGGCAATATCGCCTCAATTCCGCATCAACCAGCAACAGCTTATGAACATGGCGGAAAGAATAACCGGTGAAGTACCCGGTATATTGGGCGCTACCGCCAATATGCTTACCAATGCCCTGCTAGCCTTCTTTATACTCTATTTTATGCTGGTAGATGGCCGTAAAATGGAACAGTCCATTCAGAAATATATACCGCTACAGCCTGAAAACATTGACAACATATGGGAGGCTACCCGAACCATGGTAGTATCTAATGCAGTTGGCATACCTATACTGGCGGCTAGCCAGGCTGCTGTAGCCATATTAGGGTACTTGATATTCGGTATAGATGAGTATATACTTTGGGGTATCCTTACCGGTGTAGCTTCTTTGGTACCACTCATTGGCTGTATGATAATATGGGGGCCACTAGTTGTCTATCTATTCTCTACCGGACATACAGGCGCAGCTATTGGGCTTGCCATTTATTCATTTGTTATTACCGGTGGTATAGACAATGTACTACGCTTCACAATTCTCAGAAGATTAGGCGATGTGCACCCCATTATTACCGCCCTGGGCATTATCGTAGGTATCCCCATATTCGGGTTCATGGGCTTTATTTTTGGGCCACTGCTTATATCCTATTTATTATTACTGATAAAAGTGTACCGTGCAGAGTTTGCGCCCAACTTCGGCAACACAGGCCCGCAGTAGCTATTTGTAATACCTGTTTTCTTCAATGTATTTCCATACGGCATCGGGCACTACATAGCGTATGCTCTTGTTGTCTTTTATTTGCTTGCGTATGTAGGTAGATGATATTTCAAGCAACGGCGCTTGTACCCTGGTAAGCCTGGCACCATGTGTTTCAGTGATATCAAAGCCGGGCCTACTGTAAACTATGATGCTGTGGTTGGCCAGAAGCTTATCATAATTCTTCCAGCGATGTATGTTCTGAAAACTATCTGACCCCATAATAACCGAGAATTGTTCCAGCGGAAATTTCTCTTTCAGGTAAGTAAGTGTATCGATAGTATAAGACGGTTTAGGCAAGTGAAACTCCACATTGCTGGCCCTGAATTTACTATTGTCCTTTATAGCCAGCTCTACCAGGTGCAGCCTGTCATATTCATTCAGCAGTGAGTGTGCTTCTTTCAGCGGGTTGTGGGGCGAAACGACAAACCATATCTTATCTATATCCGCATTTTCTACAATGTGGCTGGCTACTATTAAATGTCCGATATGAATGGGATTAAAACTGCCGAAGTACAACCCGATATGCATGGTGGCAAAGGTAATGAAACCACTCCCTGCGAAGTGGCCCAACTTTTATATAAATATTAATTTACTTTGAATGGAATTTAAGCAGCCGTATCTACAGTTACCCATATTTTTTCTGCATCCTGCTTGCGGATGCTCAGGTAATAGCCGGCTATCTGTATGGCCAGCGGATCGCCCATCGGGGCTATCATTTCTATCCACACCGGTTCGCCCGGTATGCAGCCCATTTCCATCAGTGTAAGCTGAAAATCGCTGTGTTCATGCTCTTTAATAACAGCACGCTTACCAGTAGGCAGCTCTGATAACCTGATCTTCTTTTCTGCGGCTGTACTCATTTATGCAAAAATACTGCTTAGTAATAGGTACACCTAAAAAATGTTGCGACCTTTGCACAAATTTTATACGGCATGCCCGCACGCTTTTACGAGCAGGAAGTAAAGTCGAAACTGAAGGATAAACGAGCATTATCAGCTTACCTCGATAGCCTTGCAAACAAGTATATAAAGGGACTGGAGAAGGCACAGTTCACATATATTTTTTGCAGCGATAGTTACCTGCTCAATATAAACAGGGAATTTCTGAATCACGATACACTTACCGATATTGTGACTTTTGACATGACCGATGCACCCAATATGTTGACAGGTGAAATATACATTAGCATAGAGCGCGTGGCCGAAAATGCTGAAAAATTTGGCGTGACTTACATCAACGAGCTGCACCGTGTTATTTTCCACGGGGCTTTGCACCTTTGCGGCTTTAAAGACAAGAAGAAAGAAGACAAAGAGCTGATGCGCAAAAAGGAAGATGAAAGCCTGGCCGCTTATTTTAAAAACAAGTAATGAATATAGAAATACTGTACGAAGACGATGATATGCTGGTAGCCAACAAGCCCGCAGGGCTCCTGGTAATACCCGACCGCTTCAATGCCGACCTGGCCTCTTTGAATAAAGTGCTGGAAAGGCAATTGGGACAACAGATATGGGTAGTGCATCGCCTGGACCGCGATACCAGCGGCGTGATATGCTTTGCCAAGAATGAGCAGGCCCATAAATACTTGTCAGGGCTGTTTGAAGCGCACGAAGTAGGTAAATTTTATGCCGGACTGGTACTGGGCCGTGTTGTGCCGGAAGAAGGAAGAATAGAGTCACCTATTGCCGAACACCCGGCCGTAAAAGGTAAAATGGTGGTGGCTAAAAAAGGTAAGGCATCCGTTACCGATTATAAAGTAGTAGCACAATGGCCGCTGTACTCACTAGTGCAGTTTCGGATATATACCGGCCGCACCCACCAGATACGTGTGCATATGCAATCCATAGGCCACCCGCTGGTGTGCGATGAGCTGTATGGCGATGGCAAACCATTCCTGTTATCTGCCATCAAGCGCAAGTACAAATTATCAGAAAAGGAAGAAACAGAAAGGCCATTGCTTAACAGGATGGCACTGCACGCCTACAGGCTGGTGCTGCACAAGCAGGATGGCACCCTGGTAGATGTGGAAGCTACTATTCCTAAAGACATCAGCGCGTGCATTAAGCAATTGGATAAATGGAGCCCGCTGCTAGGTAGTCATCAATAAGGTGGCGATTATTGCATCGCGATGTTGTATTTTTGAAACCCTTTTAAAACAAACTGCCTTTTAAGGTTACGCTTATATGAAATCTAATATAAATATTGAAGTTCAGCTGGACGAAGACAAAATGCCGGAAAACATAGAATGGAATGCGCCGGGTGGTGGCGTGGACGATATGCAAAAGTCTAAAGCTTTATTGTTAAGCCTGTGGGACGGTGACGAAAAGTCGGCATTGCGTATAGACCTGTGGACGAAGAAAATGATGGTAGACGAAATGAACGACTTTTTCTACCAAACACTATATGGCCTTTCAGATACATACTTGCGTGCTACCCGGAATGAAGAACTGGCAAAAGAGTTGAAACAATTTGCCAAAGACTTCCTGAAGAAAGCAAGTGATGCTTTAGAAAAAGAAGAGCAAGGATAATTTATTATTGAACACACTTAAATTACTACATATGTCACTGGAGCAAAAAGTAATGGAAGAAATGAAAGGGGCCATGCGCGCTAAGGATGAAGCAGCGCTACGTACCCTGCGTGCTATAAAAGCGGCTATACTGCTTGAAAAAACATCGGGCAGCGGCGTAGAAATAACAGAAGCAGATGAAACCAAGATGCTGCAGAAAATGGCAAAACAGCGCCGCGATTCGCTGGAGATATTTGTGCAGCAAAACCGTGAAGACCTGGCACAGAAAGAGCGGGAGGAATTGGCTATCATCGACCGCTTCCTGCCACAACAAATGACTGCAGAAGAGCTGCAGGCAGCAGTGAAAGACATTATAGCACAGGTCGGTGCCAGCTCACCTGCCGATATGGGTAAAGTAATGGGCGTGGCCAGCAAACAATTGGCAGGCAAGGCCGATGGCAGAGCCATATCAGAAACCGTAAAGCAACTGTTGGCACAATAGTGCTTGCCTATGGCATTAGATATCATTGGCATTTCGCTGATACTTATATTTTTTATACGCGGCTACATGAAAGGCATCATTGTAGCCGTTTTTGCTATGCTGGCCATAGTACTGGGCATCATATGCTCTCTAAAGCTTTCCTCTCTACTAGCCACTTACCTGCTGGAAAAACACATCATCACATCGGGCTGGGCACAACTGGCCAGTTATGTGGTGATATTCATAGGTATCGTTTTCCTGGTGCGCCTGCTGGCAAAGGCTATTGAAAGCAGTTTTGAAGCCGTTATGCTGGGCTGGGTAAACAAAGGCATCGGCGGGCTACTATATGCTGCTATGGCCACGATGGTGTGGAGCAGTTTTCTGTGGATAGCCAACCGTATGCAACTGATAGAACCCGATACCATTGCAGCATCTAAAACCTATCCTTATCTTTCGCAGGTAGCCCCGTGGGTGTTTGAACATATAGGCAAGCTTTGGCCTATGGTGAAAGATATTTTCCATGATCTGGGTACATTTTTCGATAAGGTAAACGGGCAAATTCCTGACCATGTGGATACTGCTGGATAATTACGATTCCTTTACTTATATACTGCACCATTACCTGCTGCAAACAGGCAATGCATGCACCGTATACCGTAATGATGAACTGACCCTGCAGCAATTGATAGACCTGCAACCTTCAAGGCTTATCATTTCCCCCGGCCCCGAAACACCTCTACAGGCAGGCATTACCATGGATGCCATTAAATACTTTCATGATAAGATACCTATACTGGGCATATGCCTGGGCCACCAGGCGTTGGGCATGTTCTTTGGCGCAAGGCTATTGCATGCACCCTACCCTATGCATGGCAAAACAAGCGAAGTGAAACATAATGGCCATACATTATTCAATACCTGCCCTAATCCCATAACGGTAATGCGCTACCATTCGCTGGTAGTAGATGCCTTTGAGAACACCGGGCTGCAGGCACTCGCATTGGCAGAAGATGGCAGTATTATGGCATTGGCGCACGATACGTATTCATGCATCGGCATACAGTTCCACCCCGAATCTATTGGAACAATCGATGGCTTACAATTGCTTAAGAACTGGGCTGCGATGTATTGATACGCCTACCCCTCCTCCATTCCATACCCAGTACATTCCCCAGCATCAATAGCATACCGTAAAAAGTATCTTCAAAGGGGATAGTATACATACGGATGCCAAGGTTTTCCGTATCATCATACTGCACTACAGGCAAGGCTGTAAGGATCCCATTTACTATAAAAAAAGGCACGATGCTGATAGCATAGCAGGTAAAGAATGCTGCCGCGTTAAATGAAGGAAATCTACGTCGAAACGTATACAGCAATAAAATTGAAAAACCGCAAAAAGAAAAAGTAGTAAATGTGTAGGCTTTGTAGCTGAACAGGAAGGCCGTCAGTACCAGCAGTGCACTTACCGGCAGCATCAGTTGCCAGCCCCAGTCCTTCCGCTGCCTGAAGGGGAAATATACTAACAAGCACTCATAGATAAACACGCAACTATAAGGCACAGCCAAAAAGAACAGCCACTCTTCTATAGGCAAACCGAAAAACTTTATCCCAAGTATATATGCATCATTAAATGACCATACCCCTTGATGCGTAAAGAGCGCATCCCACACCAGGAAAAACACTCCCGTACCCAAGAGGCCTACCCATAAATAGCGCCATTGCCTGTGAAAGGCCACCTTCTTATCAAAGCTTAATAATAAGGGAAAAATGATCGTAAGAAAATCGATAAGCAGGTAGGTATAACGACTGTTCATCTTCAGGCTGTTTTTGCCTTTTTATCTAATGCTGCCATCGCTTCATCTTTGCGCACCTTATCCCAATACTTGGCAGGTACTATCAGCAGGCCGAAAGATTCACCGCCTTCTTTTACTCTATGTTTGTGATGCATTTTGTGCGCCCAGCGTATCACTTTAATATAATGGTTATTGCTGCGGCTAAACCATTTGAAGCGTTGATGTATGATAACATCGTGCACCAGGAAATAACACCAGCCATACATAAAGATGCCAGCACCTATCGACACCATCCATCCCCATGCATTCATCAACCCGAACATGATACACAACCAACAGGGTATCGCAAATATGAGGAAGAATGCATCATTCTTCTGAAAGGGATGATAGCCTCCATCGTGATGGTCTTCGTGTAGATACCACAGCACGCCATGCATCACATACTTATGCGTTACCCAGGCTACAAATTCCATAAAAAGGAATGTAACCAGCGCTATCAGTATGTAAAAAAGCCATATCATAACAGTATCCTGAGTGCAATGAAAAATAATGCCTGCACTACCAACAAATTTAAGCTGAATTGGTTCGGTTGCAGTTCCATTTTTTGCCAGATCATGGCCGGCAGCAGGCTTACCAGCCACCAGCTTATATAGTTATACATCGGTACATCATCGCCTGCCCATTGCCAGTATTCCAGCCTAATAGCTACAGGTTCCAGCAGCCAATCGTAAACGGTTGCTATGGTAGCGGCACATATCGGCATCCACCATTTGTTTTTTGTCACACGGTTGGCTATGGCTATTGCCCCTGCTACCACTACTATCCAGTTTACCCCGATGATTAAAGGTATTTCCAGCCATTTAGTACCTAATACGTCATCATAACTATAACTCCCGAAAAGCCACCCGGTATGCACACCTACCCATTCGGCCCAAAAACCACATAAATAGGCAACTATAGCCCATTTAATGAATACCCCTCTGTTGGAATTATAAGAAAACACTAACAATCCAAACATCAGTAAAAGATGAAAAGGCGTAGTGAGACTGATGCGTTCACTTTTAAAAACGGCAATACCCAGCAAGCCTATCACGTGAAACAATATGGCAATACCTGTCAATATGTGTTGGCGGTATGGCATTACTGGTCTTTGTTACAGTATTTCATGAGTGCTTCCTGCGCCGGCTGATAACCAAGATTGCGGGCACGGTTCAGGTCGTGGCATGGCATTTGCCGGGCTTCGTGTTTCGCCATACCGCGCCAATACCATGCTTCTGCATTTTGCGAATGGCGTTCTATTACCAGGCTGCAATCATGTATGGCCCCGCTATAGTCGCCCAGCTGTATTTTCAATACGCCGCGGCGCAAATAAAACAATGGCTCGTTGTCACCATATTCTACCGCTTTGTTATAGCTGTTTATCGCTGTCTCCAGATTGCCCGTCTGTTCCAGGCAGTTCCCTTTTATGAAATGTGCCCGTGCATTATTAGGTTCCTGTTGCAGTACTATTTCAATATCATTAAGTGCACGCAATGGCTGGCCGGCTTGCTGGTACAATAGCGCCCGTGAAAACAATGCCTTCGTATACTGATTAATATCTACACTTCTGTTCAATGCAGCTTCAGCTTCGCTCAGCTCACCTTTGCGCAGGTGCAGCACGCCTTTATTATACCATGCTTTATAATTATTGCCATCCAGCTTTATGGCCTCATCTATATACTTCAGCGCTTCATTATACCTGCCCTGCATCATATACACACCACCCAGGCTATTTTGTGCTATTGCCGATTGGGGATGCGTTTCTACAATAGCCTCCCAAAACTGCAGTTCCGACTGCCATATTTCATTACGATTGAAAGTGGCGAACAGAAAGAGAACAGATATTATACCCGCCGATGCTATCGCTATGGTTTGTTTACCTTTTTTTACCAGTGCATCAAACAACAGGTAAGTGAGTGAAACCCAGATACCAATGCAGGCTATGTACAGGTACCTGTCAGCCATCAGCACCTCGCCAAACTGCACGAATTGCAACACTATGGCAATATTCACGGTATAGAACCATATACCACCACTCAGCACATACCATTTTCGTTTATAAGCTATCACACCGGTTGTTACAATACCCAATGCCAGCAACAGGAATAGGTAATGAATAGCGCCCGGTGCTTCCGGGTAAGGGTATAGCACCGATAATTTTACCGGCGCCAATAAGTGAAGAATATACTGCACATATGCATAGCCCGCATATACAATAGCATTCCATGCATTAGTATCATGATGCGCCAGAAAGGCACCCGACTTTTGGGCACTGATGGCCACAAGCCCCAGCACCAAAGCGGCTGCAAATAAGGGCAGCTTTTCCAGCCATACTTTAGCTTTGCCCAATGGCATGTGCAGCCATATATCTACTGCTATTAATGTTAATGGCAATGTTACCGCCGCCGCCTTCGATAACATGGCGGCTGTACCGGCTGCAATCACCAGCAGCAAATAGCCTATGCGTTCTTCAGCTACGTAGCGGGTATATAACCATAAGCTGCTCAAAAAGAAAAAGCCATATAGTACATTCTTCCTTTCTGCCACCCACGATACACTTTCTGTCTGCACCGGGTGTATGGCAAACAATATGGCGACAAAGAATGCAACCCATGTATTAGCCTGTACACTTTTTGCAAAAGCGTACAGTACTAAAGCATTTGCTATATGTAGCAATATGTTTGTAATATGGTAACCGGTAGGCTCCGTACCCCAAAACACATAGTCTATCGCATAGCTCAGCATGGTGAGCGGATGATAGTTACCTATATAAAACGAAGAGAACCAATGCGATAGACTGTCGGCCGAAAAATTCTGTATATCCTTGTTATTCGCTACGTAGTCTGCATCATCCCAACTGATAAACCCGGCATCGAATATTTTGAAATATGCCAGCAGTACCGCCACTATAATAATAGCAACGTGCAACCATGAGATATATTTCTTTTGATAGGTTTCCGCCATCGGCCTTAAAGCTAATCTAAAATAAATCTATTCCCATTTCCAGTTTGCTGCCCCATGTTGGTAACTAACCCTTTCCCCGCTGGCTAGCAATACACGTAATTCACCTGTCATTGTCACCCCATCAATTACACCTTTCCATTCTTTATCATCATCATAAAATTGCTGCACCTGCCCTATCCTATATAGATGATCGTTATATTTTTGTAGCGCCACATCATCCGGCAATCGGGTTAATAAATTTTTAAATATTTCAGCACGTACTTGTTTGCACATATCTATTACACCAAACGCCTTTCCGCATTCTATTTTTAAAGATGTACTATAAGGCAAATCTATTGGCATATTTTCTTGCTGTACATTCAGCCCAAAGCCAATGATACTATACACCCAATTACTGCCACGTAGTACATTTTCAATAAGCACTCCCCCTGCCTTTTTGTCATTAATTATAATATCATTGGGCCACTTGATGCGCACATCCCAACCTTCATAAAGGTTTTGGACAGTATCGGCAATGGCCACAGCCACTCTCATATTAAACAGTGATTGACGGTCCAGGCTGTATTCCGGCACTACCAGTATACTCATCAGCAGGCTCTGCCCGGCATCATCCTGCCATTTGCGGCCACGCTGCCCTTTGCCGTGTGTTTGCTCTCTGGCAACGATTGTCAGTCCAGGCTGTGCCGTATCGGCATCTACCAGCCGCATGGCATAGTTATTGGTGCTGTCTATACTGTCAAGTTCTATGATCGGGGCATCCAGTAAGTATTGTAAGCTTAGTGCCAAAAAGATTATTTAATTTTGAATGATTATACTGATATTGCCAACAAAAATAGACTTTTACCGATTTGGAGAAAATAATCACTGCATTACAGGGCCGCAAAAAATCCCCTGCCCGCCTTACAAAAAACAATAAGATCTTTAAAGCTATCATTAAAGCTATAAAGGAAAAGAAAGGTGAAAATATTGTGTCGCTCGATCTGAAAAAGATCGACGAAGCGGTAGCAGATTATTTTGTTGTGTGCGAAGCGCAATCGAATACTCAAATAAATGCGATAGCCGATTTTGTAGAGGAAATGGTAAAAATAGAATGCGACGAAAAACCGTATCATATTGAACGTAGTGACCAGTGGACACTTGTAGATTATGTGAATATAGTCGTACACATCTTCCAGAAAGACTACAGGAAGTTTTACGACCTGGAAAGCCTGTGGGAAGATGCTGGCAGAGAAGAACACAATGATTAATAATTTGTACTCGGATAATAATAAGTTTTAAAGGAACGATGGAAGAAAATAAAAATAAACGTCCTATAGGTGCCGGAGATGGTAAAGGCGGGCCAAAAAAAGGGCCCCGCTTCAATATATATTGGGTATATGCATTACTGGTAATTGTATTGCTGGGCTTGCAGCTTTTTAGCGGCAACATGTACACAGGCACCAAAGAAATTGGCTTTCAGGATTTTAAAAGGGAATACCTTGATAAAGGCATTGTAGAAGAAGTGGTTATTGTAAACAAAAGTGAAGCGGAAGTTTACACAAAGTCCAATGCAACTACTACAGATAAATCTCCGTTTGCCAGCAAGGGTAAAGAACCTGCTGTGCGCTTTACCATTGGTAGCGTAGAGCAGTTTGAGAATAATTTGAAAGATGCACAGGCAAATATACCGGAAGACCAACGTGTACGTGTAAAGTACCAGGACCGTGTAAGCATGCTGCGCGAAGTTTCCAACTTCCTGCTGCCTGCGTTGCTGTTAATAGCCATGTGGTTCCTGATAATGCGTAAAATGGGTGGTGGTGCCGGTGGCGCTGGTGGTGCTGGTGGTATCTTCAATATTGGGAAATCAAAAGCACAACTGTTTGAAAAAGGTACACGTGTTACCATAACGTTTAACGATGTAGCTGGTCTTGACGAAGCGAAAGTGGAGGTAATGGAGATCGTTGATTTCCTGAAAAATCCTAAAAAATATACCGCACTGGGTGGTAAGATACCTAAAGGGGCGTTGCTGGTAGGCCCTCCGGGTACCGGTAAAACCCTACTGGCTAAAGCTGTAGCCGGTGAAGCACAGGTACCTTTCTTCTCTATGTCAGGCTCTGATTTTGTGGAGTTGTTTGTAGGTGTGGGTGCCAGCCGTGTTCGCGACTTGTTTAAGCAAGCAC
Organism: Flavipsychrobacter sp.; assembly: GCA_036406055.1. Classification (GTDB taxonomy): domain Bacteria; phylum Bacteroidota; class Bacteroidia; order Chitinophagales; family Chitinophagaceae; genus Polluticoccus. The sequence goes on from DASWWE010000137.1 coordinate 16,768, forward strand.
GTGAAAAATCCCCATGTATCGTATTTATCGATGAGATAGATGCTATAGGTCGCGCACGTGGCAAAAACGTAGTGATGAGCAACGACGAGCGCGAGAATACATTGAACCAACTGCTGGTAGAAATGGATGGCTTTAGTGGCGATAGTGGTATCATCATCCTTGCGGCTACCAACCGTCCGGATGTACTGGATACAGCCCTGCTGCGCCCCGGCCGTTTCGACCGCCAGATATCAATAGACATCCCTGATGTAAAAGGTCGCGAAAAAATATTTGAAGTGCACCTGAAACCTATCAAAAGATCGAAAGATCT
>DASWWE010000138.1:0-3179 GCA_036406055.1 Flavipsychrobacter sp.
CGTTGATAAGCAGTTTATGAACCACTGCAGTATCTGAAATTTCCAGCTTAGACACATAGTTTTGCCCTACCAGTAAATATTTTCCGGGAGCATAGTCATGAAACGATGCAACTGATTGTACCATATACCGCTTCACAGAATCTGCCAATGTCATTTCTCCGTCTACTTTCTTTGCAGGAACATATTTAGGAAACCCAGGTACGGGATTTACTTGTATCAATGATTTGTTATACGGGATAAGGTCTTTCAGTACACCATCTTCAAATACATTGAATCGTTGTAAAGATGCGAACATCATATTATTGATATTCTCTCCTTTAGCATATTTTACCTCGCGAATATTACCAATATCAGGCTTCAATATTCGACCATTGGCATCTATACAATAAAAAAGGCCGCTTTTAGTATCGGTATAGCACAGTGTACTATCTTTCAAGACACCGGCCGGCATTGCATTTACCAGTAGACTGGAATAAGGATGGCGTTGGAAACTCATCGCCAATTGCGGTCGCATCCATACACCCTGATTGGAAGTGAACCATTGGTTATTAAATACATCCTTTCCCAAAAATGAAACCTGCACATTGGAAGGCAAAAATGAACTTGTCGGAATTTTATTCAGGAGCTCTAAGTTGTAATTGATCCTATAGATATTATTGTTGGTAACAATCTCCATCGAGTCCGTATACGGAAACATCAGGTATATAAACTCATCAGCTTTGCCGCCCAAATCAGTCAGACTCAGTTTCTTTTCAAATTTGCTAATAAAAGTGTCTTTTCTGACGAGCGCACCGATCAATATAGAGGTTCCCTTAAACTGGTAACAGTATATTTTGCCGTGCGCTATAAAGGTTTTGTTTATATTAAGTAATTCTGCACTTAATGAAAATCTGAATACCGGCTTTAAATTTAACCTGTTTTTTTTTAGTTCTACCTTATATAATACCGCATTGTCCAGCCGATGCAAGTAATGCTCTTGTTCAATACTTCGGTATAATGCATAAAGTGGTATGCTACTGCCTAATCGTATCAACTTATCTTCCGGCGTTATCATAGCCGTGCTCACACCGTTTGTAATGCCATAAGTAAAAACTATCTTATCTCCTACCTGGTGAATATCATATGGATTGGTATACTTTTCAGAAAAGTTGTATTTAATAGATGTATACTTGTCATTGCGTATGTAGCCTACAGTAGATGCAAAACTGTGCAGCCATATACGCCCCATAGTATCTTCAAACAGGTGGTATACATCACTTACCGGCAGGCCATCGTTGGTATTAAAAACCTTAAAAGTTGAGCCGTTATATTTTACTACACCATTATCTGTAGCAAACCATTGATACCCATGCTTATCGGTGATGAAACTATAAACATTGTTTGCAGGCAGTCCTTTACCCAGGTAAAAGTGCAAAAGAGCAGAGCTATCCGGATGCGCATAAGATCTGGGGGCGGCACATAAGCACAAAATTAATGTTATGACAATTCTTATATAACGCATTTGCCGAAAGCAATAAAATTCTTCATGCAAATACAATAATACATTTTTAGAATCAGCTTTTAAGCATCTGTGGCTGCGAATAGTGATAACTTTGTATCATAAACATGGCCATTATGGAAGACATCCGTTCGAGAGAGGATATAGAGGTGCTGGTGAATAATTTTTATAACAAGGTGCGTAAAGATGATGTGATAGGCTACATTTTTCAACAGATAATCGGTGACGACTGGTCGCATCACCTCCCCATTATGTATAGCTTTTGGGAAACGGTGCTGCTGAATAATGCAGGCTATAGTGGCAACCCCATTAAGAAACATATAGAAATAGATAAGAAAGTACCATTGCAACAAGAGCATTATGAACGCTGGCTGCAACTGTGGCATGAAACACTAGACAACTTATTTGCAGGTGAAGTGACAGAAACAGCTAAAATAAGGGCTGCTGCTATGATGCAACTGATAGATATGAAAGTGCAGTGGGCGCGTGAGGGTAAGTCTATATTATAGTTGTGCAGTTGTATCTTTATAGCATGTATGCTTTCACCATCAGTGGCAGGCTGATAGACCTGCACCAGCGACGCATTTACCCGGCTACTATAGCTGTTGATAATGGTATCATTACAACTATTACAGAAATAAATGAAGCACCGGAGCAATATATATTACCCGGATTTGTAGATGCGCATGTGCATATAGAAAGTTCTATGCTGGTGCCTACCGCTTTTGCACGTATGGCAGTAGTGCATGGAACTGTTGCTACAGTATCCGACCCGCATGAGATAGCCAATGTATGTGGCATACCCGGTGTGCAGTACATGATAGATAACAGCAAACATTCACCCTTCAAATGCTTCTTTGGCGCACCTTCCTGCGTGCCGGCAACCTTTTTTGAAACGGCGGGTGCGCATATAGATGCAAAGGCTACAGAAGAACTTCTACAGAATCGTGATATATGGTACCTGGCTGAAATGATGAACTACCCCGGTGTATTGTATAAAGATGCAGAAGTGATGGCTAAGCTGGATGCCGCTAAACGTATAGGCAAGCCAATAGATGGGCATGCACCCGGGCTGATGGGTGAAACAGCTGCACAATATGCTGCCGCGGGCATCACTACCGATCATGAATGCTTCACCCTACACGAAGCATTGGATAAAATAGCTGCCGGTATGCACATACTGATACGGGAAGGCAGTGCGGCCAAAAACTTCGAGGCGCTGCATGCACTGATAAGCACACATCCTAAGCATGTGATGTTTTGCAGCGATGATAAGCACCCGGACGACCTGGTGCTGCACCATATTAATGGGCATGTAAAACGAGCCTTAGAAAAAGGACATGATTTATTCAATGTATTGACCGCTGCATGCGTCAATCCGGTACAACATTACAAACTGCCGGTGGGACAATTGCGCGTGGGCGATACTGCTGATTTTATAGTCGTGAATAATATTACGGACTTTGCGGTATTGCAAAATTACATTGGTGGCAGGTTGGTCTATGATAAAGGCAAAGTATTGCTACCTGAAGTAGCCGTAACGCCTATTAATAATTTTGACACCAATCCAAAAACCATTACAGATTTTGCTGTATCGGCAGAAGAAAGCAAACAACAAATACGCGTGATAGAGGCCATAGAAGGCCAACTGGTAACGAATGAACTGGTACTGCCTGCATTG
>DASWWE010000139.1:0-6648 GCA_036406055.1 Flavipsychrobacter sp.
GTGATACACTATCAATTTAATATTAATTCCTGATAATTAAAAGATTGTACCAACATACACTACAAAAGATAATATATGGGCCAACTCATGTTTTCTGCAACCTCTATAAACCTGAATAGGATTTATGTCAAAAAATAAACAGAGAAAAATAATTTTGGCAAACATGATAAACTGTTATATATTGCAGTATACTTGGCTTTATTGCTCGCTTATTCTGATCTGTATTTATCTCCCTCTACTTCTCTTCAGGCTTCGCTTACACTCTACGCCATTATTAATTTATCTGATAAATACATTTTTATGAACATTTTTGTAGGAAACCTCAGCACTGAGGTAACAGAAAAAGAACTGGAACATCTTTTTATAGAATTCGGCCCGGTGAAAACAACCAAAATCATTATGGACAACTACACCAAACGCCCGCGTGGCTTTGCTTTTGTAGAGATGGAAAACAGGCCCGATGGTGAAAGAGCCGTTGAAAAACTGAATAATACCAGCCTGCACCAGAAAAGCATGGTGATAAATGAAGCGCGCCCCCAGGCAGACCGCAGGGATAGCTCTTCAAACAACCGCTATAACAACCGTTACTAAACTTTAAAATTAGCTTACCCTCTTATTTGCTCAAAAGAGATAATAATATGGTGGCTTACATAAGACCGCGCAACGCGGTCTTTCCTTTTTTATCAAAAACGATACGTATGAATATTTATATCGGAAACCTGCATCCGCATATGTCGGAAGCACAAGTGAGAGACCTGTTCAAAAAATTTGGCACTATTATAAGCGTCAACATTATTATGGATATAGAAACAGGCCAGACCAAAGGCTTTGGCTTTGTAGAAATGGATGACGCCAGAGACGGGCAAAAGGCTATAGCAGAACTGAATAATCAAAACTTCATGGGGAACTACCTGGAAGTAGCCGAAGCACGCCCGCGGCCGGAGAAGGAAAATAAATTTCTTACAGATGCGCGCAAACAAAAATCGCAGCAAAACAATAACAACAATAAACGCCAGCGCGATAAGTGAGTATCTGTATGACGGCTAAATGCCGTCATACATTTGCTTTCGCCTATGCCTTTCCCGCTTGCGGCGCGCACGAAGCTTATCACTAAAATAATACAATAGCGCACCACTTACCAGGCTTATAATGCCCGCCCATAAGCACCATATACCCATCTCTGCATATCGCCCGCCGGCTACCAGCCCAAATATCAGCAGCAGCACACCACCCGCGGTGAATAATAAAGAATGGCCGGCCATTAGCGCTGTATGGTATGCCCCAGTAATGTCAGCTTTACAGATACTTGTGAAGGTTCGTTGAATTGTATCAGGCGCAGGTCTTTTAATTGTACCAGCGTGGGCAGCAATTGGTCGCTGCTCATATTCAGTTCGCCGGCTATATCCCTTACCATCAGTTGCGGGCGGGGGTTAGCCATCATCTTACTCATCTCTCTTATTTTCCTGTGCAGCACATTTATGTCTGTCATACGACTCATTTTCATTAAAGGTAATCTTAATATTTGCCAATCTGGTTTTTATTTTACCACACTACTCACACGCCGCAGCCTTATAAAGCCCCGGCTCCATGCTACCTCTACCCCACGCTTGCGCAGGTAGCGGCACACCAGTACTATTATTCCTATAGTAAGCATATGTTGTTAGTGTTTATGAGGGTGATGGTGATGCGCATCTGCTTCCACCGGCACAGCGGCCAGCTTTGGCAGCTTTATGATGCCCATCCATGCCATCAGGCGGATGATGGGGTACACGGGGTCTATCTCGTGCCAGCGCTTACCAAAGTTTACAGACGCAGGGCGCTTGTGGTGATTGTTATGATACGATTCTCCCAGCATCAGCACATCTATAAAAAACAAATTGCGCGATGTATTCCTCAGCCTGAAGTTGATATACCCATACTTATGTGCAAACCAATTGATAAGCGCACCATGAAAGGCGCCCATGCTTAGCAGTATTGGCAGCAGCAGGTATTGCCATGCACTGGTGGCAAACAATACAAAAAGGGTTACATATGCAGCCGTCCATAGCAGGCGCGATGGTGTAGAGTTGGCCCACATATCAAAGCGCCGCCAGCTGGGCAGGTTTTTACGATAGCGTGCATCTACTGCCATACGGCCGTGTATAATGTCGTTGTAATAACGGCGTGTGCGCAGCATCATACTCACCAGGTTGCTCGAAAAAGCAGGCGAGTGTGGGTCCAGTTCCGTATCGGTATGGGCATGGTGCAGGCGGTGCATAATGGCATAGGCATGCGGGCTCATATAGTGCGGCCCCTGTGCTATATAGGTAAAGATGAAAAAGAAACGCTCCCAACCCTTGCTCATGGTAAAAGCACCATGCGATGCATAACGGTGGTGAAAAAACGTTTGTGCAAACAGCGATACATACCATATCGCCACGAAGAAAATGATAATAAACATACCTGTCCTTTATTGACGGGGTTAAAAAATAAACTCAAGAAAGGAAGTACATTATAAAAGGCGCTGCACCAAAAGGAATGTGCGCAGTGTGCCAGAGGAATGGAATATCGCGTCTTGACTTGTTATGAATCTATAACACAGTGAAGATACCTTTTATTGCGTTAAGAAAAGCACAAAACATATTGCCCTTGCCCAAACAGGGATATATCCCGTTTCCGCTATTGCCATACCCACCGTTCCCATATACGGTTTTAAAGCGTATGAGCTCATTACAAGCGCATTACCCCTTGCGACGAAGGTTTTGTGTGGCGTGGTATAGATTTCCTTCATGATGGGTAAACTTATATTATGGAACAACAAAAGCAAGGTTTGGATACAAACCAAAACGCCCAGGGCGAGCAGCAGAAAAATAATACTGCCAACCAACAACAAAACAACAACCAGAACAGTAATACCAACAACCAGGATACTGCGAAGGAAGATGAAACAAAAAGGCAAGACGAGAAGCAACAACCCACACAACCGGGTACTTCTAAGTAGTCTACGGTTCCGGTAACGGGCATAGCGCCCGGCATGTAGTTTAGTTACTTAAACACTACCTAAGTTTATATGATGGCCTGCATACAGTATGCAGGCTTTACTGTTTGGGGCAGGCAGTGCCGCTTCAGCATAATATATTGCGGGGGGATGCTTTAAAAGCCTACCTTACACGGTATGGAAACAGCGAAGATGATAGAATGTGCGAATAAAACAGTAGACATTGTTTTTAAGATGCCTGTAATAGGAAACCTGCTGGGCACCCGGCTGTGCGAAATAAGGCTGAAACTGATATACCCCGCCATGGCTAAAGACCCTATGGTGGCAGCACTATCGCAGAACGACAAATCGCAGGTGATGAACCTTGCAGCAAAAATGATTCTTGCCCGTTTTTAGAAATTCGACTAATCTCCTTCTCCCTATCAGGGCGCATCTTGTGGTGCGCCTTAATGTTAGGATACCCGCCTGCGTGTAGCATGACGACTACGCGGCACGAAGCAACCTCGCGAGAACACCCACCACGAGTAGCCTCCCCCTGCACCCCTCGCCGAGGGGGACATGTATTTCCTCCTTTGGAGGAGGACAGGAGAAGGTAGATACACTACACTACAACATACCCCGCGTCATTGCGAGCGATAGCGAAGCAAGCCCCGAGAGAACATTGGCAAAGTCCAATAGCACTGTCATGCAGAGCGCAGCGTGGCATCTGTTGGGGTGTAGTGGTTGGCTGAATAGCGGCACCAAGCTATGTGCGTACTGCCGGGCAGATTCTTCGCTGCGTTGCACTACGCTCTGAATGACAGCTTTGATGTGGCTTTCTACCCCGCCTCATTGCGAGGAGGTACGACGTGGCAACCTCACGAGAACATGGGTGTGTGTAACAAGAGCAACGTAGCACTTATATCTTGAGATTAGCTTCGCTGAGAAAAGTTACCACGTCGCTGCGCTCCTCGTAATGACGGGTGTGGTGGTGTACAAGTTTATTCACAAATGTGGATAAAGCATGGATTTTCGTGCAATTTTGTATCTTTGTAAAACAAGAACCCCATCTACTGTGAATAGATGAGGCTCTTTTTCGAATTGGATGCTGCGGAATTGTACCGCTTCTGTAGGGTCAAATCCTACCGTAATAGGCAATTATACCAAGCATCATTTGAATTGGACAAGCTGGGTTTCTACCAGTATTTCACCATCAAAAGGTGATGTGTTGACGATACACTACTTGTCATGTTAGCTTCCACTAACTATTTTTAGCCACTTTAGAAGTGGCTTTTATCTTATACGAACCCTCCTAAATTCTGGTCTTACCGCTATACCCTCCTCATCGTCCGTTAAAAACCAATCGCGTAAACCATAATAAATATCCCCATATTGCTCAATTCTGTCAAAAACCTCCTTTTTATCGACTTTCTGCTTCAGCGTAGCTCCAAGATTGCTCACAAGGTCCTTCAATTCTTGTTCGGAATAGGCTCCACCTTCAAAATAACTAACCATTTCTGCCAGCTGTCGGGTAGTAGAAATTTTTTTTACTACCGTTAGTATATATTCTACTTTTTTCGCAAGGGTCCATATTGATGAATAGTTCAATAACTCATCTGAAGTAACTGTTATGTCTTTACTAATCCAGCCTCCACGATAGAATCTTTTATTAAGCACACTTTCTCCGCTTAATTCTTCAATCCTGGATTTAGATAACTCTAGTTCGGCCTGTAGTTTTTTTATTTCACTGTTAAGTTTATATATAATTTCTTGATGGTGTTTAATTAACACTTCTTTTTCACGTTGCGATATATTTGTTACGTTTACCATCCGTTTATTAGACCAAATTAGACATATTGAACTAATCCACCAAATTATTTTTAACACTATTAATTTTTGAGTGATATTTTGTGATATAAAAAAAAACCTTTAGCTTAGCATCGCAAGCTGGAAGCGAGCTAAGCTAAAAAAGCAAAAATCTAAAATAAAAATAGTCGGTTAAAATACGATTAAAGCCCAATCCTCCCCCTCCGCTGAACGGTGCCAACGCCACCGCAGCCTAATAGCATTCCCCCCGCTCACCCCCCAAAATCTTCTCCACACAATATAAACATTTGTACAAGTAAATACCTGAATACTGTACATTTGTACCATAAACCAAAAAACAAAAAATGACCATGAACACAGAACCCCTTCACATTCCCGATGGGTATGATATGAATGATGGTGTGCCGCCTGCTGTGCCGCCACCGCCACCCGACAGCGATTTTGCCCCCTTCCCCGATGAGATTTTTGAAAACCTGCCTCCGCACCTTGCCCTTGCCTGTCGCCAGTTTACCCGGCAGGAGGAAAAGGAACTGTTCCTCGTAGGTGCGCTGGGTGTGTTGAGCGGGATGCTGCCCAATGTGCAGGGCATGTATTTTGGCCGTATGGTGGGTGCCAATCTCTACTGTTTTATAATGGGGCGCTATGGCACGGGCAAGGGTGCCCTGCTGTGGGCGCGCGACCTGGGCGAAGCCATAGAAGCACACCGCGAGGCACAGGCAAAAGAGAGCATCGGCAAGCATACCGAGGAGATGCTGCACTACAACCGCCAGCTAAAGCTGTATGACAAGGGCAAGCTGCCCGCACCGCCCGAAATGCCCAAACCGCCCCGCCACCTGAAGCTGTACCTGCCCGCCAATAGCACCAAAACGGCGGTGATGCAACTGCTGATGGAAAACGATGGCAGGGGCATTATGTTCGAGACCGAGGGCGATACGCTGGCCGATATGCTGCGGCAGGATTATGGCAACTTTAGCGATGTGCTGCGCAAGGCTTTTCATCACGAGCCCGTGAGTTATTACCGCAGGGCGAATAACGAAGATGTGAAGATAAACCACCCCGCCCTGAGCGTAGTGCTGAGCGGTACGCAAGACCAGCTGCACAAGCTGATACCGGCTGCGGAGAACGGGTTGTTTAGCCGTTTCTGCTTTTATGTGCTGCAATCATCAGCACCATTTTACAATCCTTTTGACGAAAGTAAAACAGAACACAGTTACTACTTCGGGGTGTTGGCGGCGCACTTTCTGGCGCTGTATATGCGGCTGGAAGCCCGTACCGAACCCGCACTGTTTATGCTGCGCGCCGAGCAGCAGGCGGCATTCGTCGCCCTGTTCGACAAGTACAAGACCGAGCTGCGCCACCTGGGCGATGACCTGGATGGCACTGCCAATCGGCTGGGGCTCATCTGCTACCGCATAGCTATGGTGCTTACCGCCGTGCGCTTTGGCGGCAGCGTGCATATAGATACCCTCACCTGCATCACCGCCGATTTTGAGAACGCCTGCCTGATAGTAGAGCAACTGCTAAAGCATAGCTTGTATGTGTATGAGGGGCTGGCAGAGCAGAAGACAGATACCAGTGTACGACGCAATGTGCAGAAAGAGCAGAAAATAAAAGAAGCCTGCATGTGCTACAATGCGGGTATGATATATGAAGATATAGCCGTACGCGTGTTGGGCAAGGCCACGGGTATATCTACCGTTTACCGATGGGTGAGGGATTATTGCAAAAAGCGGGCATAATTGTCATTTTCCGTTTTTTCCATTTTCCACTTTTTCCACTCCGTGTTTTAAAAAATGCAGTTTAAAAAATGTTCATCGCGCGTACACCTCCCCCTGCACCCCCTCACCGAGGGGGATATCAAATGT
>DASWWE010000140.1:0-6310 GCA_036406055.1 Flavipsychrobacter sp.
CTTCAGGTAGCGCAGGCTTTTGTCGCTCTGGCTTTCGCCGATGCAAAAACTACTATCGCAAAAGTTGATGAGCATCTTGCTGCCTTGCAGGTCGTTGCGGGTCATGGGTTTGCACAGGTCGCGCTTGGGGGTGTGGGCAAGAAACGGCTAAAGAATTGTTCTGAAAAGTTGATAACATAGCCATTTATATTCCCTTCAAAACCCCAACTATGCACCTGCCCCGGTATCATAAAATAGACCTGTCCCGTTTGTACGTCAAACTGTTCAAAATCTATAGTATGCGTACCGCCACCTTCGGTAAACAGTACAATATGATAAAAGCTATGGCGATGCGCCGTGTGCAGGTTGGGGTGTATTTGTAAATAGGTAGCAAAATCAGCAGCAATGATATCTTCCTGTGCAGCCCCGTTATGGTTTAGCGTACATATGTCGTACACAGGAATTGTATTTTTTACCTTTTTCATTACTACACAAAGGTAAGCGCACCTGCTATAGTGCCCTTGTACATTTCACCTGTTTAATGGTATTTTTTACTGATTGGCCAGTTTACTCTTCCTCTTTCCATACAGGAAGTACACTACCAATCCTGCCAGTAACCAAAGTAGGAAACGCTCCCAGTTGCTGGTGCCGCTTTCGCACAATAGGTAAGAGCAGCATAGGAAACCCAGTACCGGTATCAGCGAATAGCTGTTTACAAATGATAGTATGGTCATCACCAAAAATACCAGCCCGAACATAATGTATGGCACTTTCTCCCGGATACCTTCCCATCCTGATGCATCGCTGCGATTAAAAAAGCCCATTACACCACCGGGATAGTACATATTGCATAGTATAATGGTAGTAAGGAACAATGCAGGTACTATCCATTTACCATTTATATACGGTGTTTTGAATTTGCTTTCGGGTAGTGGTGTGCCACCCTTAGCTATCAGTTTTTTACGTTGCTGCTGCAGGCGCAGGATGCCACCACATACCAGCACAAAGGCAAATAACGTACCTACGCTACATAGGTCAACCACAACTGTAAGATTGAGGAATAGGGCAGGGATGCCCACCAGTATACCGGTAAGTATAGTAGAAAATGAAGGTGTTTTAAACTTAGGGTGTATGCGCGAAAATATAGGTGGCAGCAGTCCATCGCGGCTCATGCTCATCCATATACGTGGCTGCCCCAGTTGGAATACTAGCAGCACACTGGCGGTAGCTATCACCGCACTCACCGCTATAACACCGGCCAGCCAGCCCATACCGTTTGCTTCAAACACATATGCCAGCGGGTCGCCAATGTTCAGCTCTGTATAGCTCACCATACCTGTCAGCACCAGTGCTATCAGTACATATACTATCGTGCAAACTATCAGCGAATAGAACATACCTCTCGGCAAGTCGCGCTGCGGGTCGCGGCATTCTTCAGCTGTAGTGCTTATCGCATCAAATCCTATATAAGAAAAGAATACCGCCGCTGTACCCGCCAATACACCACTCATGCCATTGGGCAGAAAGGGATGCCAGTTCTCTGGCTTTATATAAAATGCACCTGCTACTATCACAAGGGCGATCACTGCCATTTTCAGTATCACCATGGCATTGGTCGTACGCTTGCTTTCTTTAATACCTACATATATGATCCAGGTAATGATAACCGTAATCAGGAATGCAGGTATATCGCATATAAAACGGATATTGCCTATCAGTGGTGCTGTTTCCCAGGCAGCCTTAGCAGCATCACTGGCCATATCCTTAGCCGTCCAGTAGTCCATGGTAAGATAAGCCGGCAAGTGTATGCCAAAGCCTTGCAGCAGGGTAGTGAAGTAGTCGCTCCACGATATGGCTACTGCTATATTGCCTATGGCGTATTCCATCAGCAGGTCCCAGCCTATTATCCAGGCTATTATCTCGCCAAATGCTACATAGCTATATGTATAGGCACTGCCTGATACCGGTACCATGCTGGCAAACTCAGCATAGCACACCGCAGCAAACCCACACGCAACCGAAACAAATAAGAAAAGGAATATGATACCCGGCCCACCATCATAGCTAGCTTTACCAATAGTTGAAAAGATACCCGCACCCACCACGGCTGCTATACCCATAAACGTGAGGTCACGCACAGTAAGCACTTTGCTGAGCCCTGCCTGGTGTGCATCGGTCATACCACTGGCTACATCAGCCTGTATTTGTTCCAGCGATTTACGGCGAAATAAGGATTGCCACATGGGCACCAAGGTATAATGCAAAAATTGTTTTTGCAAAATATGTGAACTTGCTACAGCAAGGGGAGTGCTACACTTTCTCCTTCGGGTTGAAATACCCGTACAGGAAACTCATTACAATAAAAGCTATAAAGAAACCGAGCATGATAGTGCCACCGGTATCTTGTTTGGCTGCCAGGAGTAGGGGAGAATGCATGAGTAAATATTAAGGATAGACAAAATAATAATTATTTCACATCTTACAATAGAGCGTCTAAATAATATGTATCAAATATTAACTATAACAGCTATGCTTTATTTTGCCGTTGATGCTTTAATTGTACCTTTGCAACCTCATTTGCAGGTGCTTCCCTGCATTGCAACTATAAAGATTAGGACTATATATGCATAACGCTTATTTCCACTACAACGAACCAAAGAACGAACCGGTATTAAACTATGCACCTAAAAGTGCTGAACGCATAGCGCTTCAAAAAGCTATTGCCGACCTGAAATCTCAAACCCGCGATATACCCATGTATATTAATGGTAAAGAGGTGCGTACCGGTGATAAAAAAGAAATACGCCCGCCGCACGAAACAGCCCACCTGCTGGGCCATTTCCATGCCGGTGATGCTTCACACGTTACACAAGCTATAGATGCAGCATTGGCTGCACGTAAGCAATGGGCCAATACTACATGGGAACATCGTGCTGCCATTTTTATGAAAGCTGCAGAACTGCTGGCTACCAAGTATCGCTTCAAAATGAATGCGGCTACTATGCTGGGGCAGAGCAAAAATGCTTACCAGGCAGAAATTGACAGCGCTTGCGAACTGATAGACTTCCTGCGTTTCAATGTGCATTTCCTGAGCAAGATATATAATGAACAGCCTATCTCTCCGCAAGGCTTCCACAACCGTATGGAATACCGCCCGCTGGAAGGCTTCGTACTGGCTGTAACGCCTTTCAACTTTACAGCTATCGGCGGCAACCTGCCTACGGCGCCTGCTATGTGTGGCAACGTAGTGGTATGGAAGCCTGCCAATACACAGATATATAGTGCGAGTGTATTTATGGAGATACTGATAGAAGCCGGACTGCCCGCAGGTGTTATCAACCTGGTATATCCTCCGGGTGCTGTAGTGGGTGAAGTTTGCTATGAGCATCCTGAATTTGCAGGTGTACACTTTACAGGTTCTACCGGTGTATTCCATAGCATGTGGAAAAGCATTGGGAATAATATAGCTAAGTATAAATCTTTCCCGCGCATAGTAGGTGAAACAGGTGGTAAAGACTTTGTGATGGTACACCCAAGTGCCGATGTAGATGCAGTAGTTGCAGGCCTGGCACGCGGTGCTTTCGAGTACCAGGGCCAGAAATGTTCTGCAGCCAGCCGAGCTTACCTGCCATCAAATCTTGCAGATGAGATCAAGCAGAAACTGATAGCAGAAGTAAAGACTATGAAGATGGGCCCTGTAGATGACTTCACCAATTTCGTTAACGCGGTTATCGATGAGAAATCTTTCAACAACCTGACTAAATATATAGATGGTGTAAAAGATGCGAATGGTAAAGCCAGCATTATAGTAGGTGGTGGTTATGATAAATCGAAAGGCTGGTTTATCGAGCCTACCATCATCGAAGCTACAGACCCGTATTATGTAACCATGTGCGAAGAGCTGTTTGGACCAGTGCTGACCATACATGTATATGAAGCTGATAAATGGGAAGAAACACTGGAAATAGTTGACAAAACAAGTGGCTATGCACTGACAGGTGCCATCTTCTCTCAAGACCGCTACGCGGCAGAGGTGATGACACAGAAACTGATAAATGCTGCGGGCAACTTCTATATTAATGATAAACCAACAGGCGCCGTAGTAGGCCAGCAACCATTTGGTGGTGCACGTGCATCGGGTACTAACGATAAAGCCGGTTCATTGCTGAACCTATATCGCTGGTTGAGCGCAAGGACTATTAAAGAAACCTATGTACCGCCTGTAGATTACAGGTATCCATTCCACCAGGCAGACTAATTGAATATTGAAATATGAATATCTACATCCTAAAGTGCACAATAACTTTAGGATGTAGTTTTTTTAGAAACTATGCCATGCTATCTTTATATACTATGAGAAATCTGATTATGTTTAGCTTTTGCACAGTAGCCATATATGGATGTTCTTGTGAACGCGGTACACGCAATGTAGTAGCCGACAGGGAAACAAGGATTGGAATTAACGGTGTTCAGGTTTTGAGTGTGGCAGCCAGCGATGGCAGGCAAAGACATGAGCAATATACATACACAGACACTTCAGGAATATTTGAAGCAAAGTTCAACGCATCGGGGATAGCTAAATGCCCTATACTGAAAGTGACCCTTACCAAAGCAGGGTACATCACAGAACGTATAGTAGACCCAAAGATTGGCGATACCATTTTTATGCAAAGAACCCCATGATGGATTTATTTCATTATTTCTACTTAACATAATATAAAGCATCACAACTCCGTGATAATCATTATGTTAAGCAGGGTAGGAGGGGCGCTCAATCATGTGTATACTGGTTAAAAAATATATTTTATTGTTATTAATTTACTTGTTTACTTAGCGGCCTGTCATCATTTAGAAGTAGGTACTTATCCCCATTATCACCATACAAACAACTACAACCCATATCTAAAGACTTCGATTTTTTCTTATCAGGAAAAAGAATAGGGGGATATAACGTCAGGGTTTTAACACCTTTTTCATAGACAGTAACAATACCATCGACATTATCGAAAGTATAACCCGCCTTTTTTACCCTATTTAAATAAAACGCATCATAGAAGCCAATAACAGTACCAGTCTTTACATGAACATACGACCGTTGCGAAGCATGATACATATACGCAGATTGCGCAAAGGAACAGTGTAAAAGTATCACGAGGAGCGCGATACATAATGATTTGGACTTCATACCACAAGTATATAAAACATTGTTAAAAATGCAAATAACAAGTTATCCACATAATGTTATTATCCGTCGCGAGGGGGTCAAACCCCACCCCCGCCTCCCCTTATCCAAGGGGAGGAGCGATAAGGTTTATAGGGTGCGCAAAGGCGCTTATCTGTAGGCTCGCGCCTAATTCCTGCGGGACATACCCATTATGAATTGCATAAGCATCATAAGCATAAGGAAACCACCTACAATAATACCAACAGGCTTTAGCTTTTCAATAAAGCCGTCCGTATCGAATGGCTGTGCCGGCGGAGGCGGTGTATATATAGCTTGCGTCAATGCGTTATCAGGCACATTTGCAGGCTTTACAAGGGGTGGGGGCGGGGCTTGTTCCTGAACCTGTTCCTGTTCTGTCTGTGATTGTTCCTGTGCTGCCTTTTCTGCTGCCTTAGCCTTTTTGCCTTTAAACAGACCAGACAACAAACCGCCTTTGCCCTTAGCCTTGCGTTTTTCGTTTATCTTGCCCACTACACCTTTACCAACCTTAAATATTCCTTTTGCAGCTGCGAACGCTGCGCCTACTATGGGTAATGGCATTATGGTAATTTTTCAAGGTAAGCGAATATAAACTCTGTAGCTTGAGAAGCACCCCAAAAACCGACTATATCCACTTGGGAAACCCGATATATACCCGCAGGAATTTCAGCAGCTTCGAGGTCAACATTATTAGTCATAACACCGGCAGTCAATAACCTACCTATTGTCAAACGATGACGCTCGACCTGTTTATTGTTTACGTCATATAGCCTAAAAGAAAGGGGCGAGAAATCATTTACATCAACGCTTGGATCATTCGACCTGTAAAGTGCCAGAGGGATGAAGTTATTTGACACTTGGAACTCGCCTTTTGTCAAATCACCTATGCCGATACCCTTTTGAAATACTTTATACCTTAGTGTATACATTTTGTGTTTTTTATTATTTTTTGTTATTAAAACCAGTTAGACCGAACTATACTGGACACCCTGCCCAAGTCTACATTAAACATGCTTGTATCAGTTAAATACTTCTCACTGTCAAGTTTTAAAGAGCGGTTATATAGTTGCTTATAAACGTCTGAAGCTATTTGCGTTTGGGTAACAGTTTTGAGCCTGTTAAGTTCCT
>DASWWE010000141.1:0-25056 GCA_036406055.1 Flavipsychrobacter sp.
TCTGGAATGTGATAAACTGGGATGAGGTAAGCAAGCGCTACAAAGCAGCTTTGTAATAGAGATATTAAACAAGAATTAAAATAAGGCAGGAGCCATGCATATAGCATGGCTTTTTTTATTCAGGCGACAATAATAGCATCATTGCTTCGTTGTAGTGATTATAAAACCCCTTATATATGAGATCGATTGCAATAGCGACACTATCTGTAGCGTTGTCTGCCACTGCGACAGCACAAGAAACCAACAGTAGTGAGCCCGCCCCTGTAAACCGCAAAAGCGAATTAGGCCTGATGGGTGAAACCAGTTTTGGCAACAATAATAACGGTAATATTGATGGCATGGCCGGCATCCAATACAGGAGGTGGGTGAAGCCCAATGCCGGATACAGGATTATTGCTGCCTATGGCCGATACAGTAATTTCGGCACACCAAAAGTATTAAGTAAAGTAGGCGATACGGTAACAGAAACCCACCGCCGCACAGAAATACCCGTAGCTGTTGTTGGTGGTGGCATTGAAATGCAACGTCATTTCTACAAGCGCATATACCTCTACGCAGCTGCTGAACTACGCGTGGGCTATGGTCGTGGTTCGTATGACAGTATAGTAATTAAAAGACATGACAATTCTAATTATGCTGCTGCTATATCGGGTGTCCGTATGAATAGTGTGTCTTTGTTCTCGATAGCTGCCGCACCTTCTATTGGCGCCAAGTTTGTTTTCAATCGTATCGTATTCGGTACAGAATTATCTGCCCTTAATCTTAACTTCAGCAGCCTGAAATACCCAAATACCAGCAGTTCTGGCGTCGGCGACTTTAACGCAGGTACTTTTAGGCAACGCTTCTTTGTTCATTATCGTTTTTAATCCAGTATATATTATGAGCACCTTAAGAAACATGCTACTTACCATATGTATGGCAAGTACCGGCCTCGCATATGCTAAAGATGAGGTTATCAATAAAAAAACATACAAAAGCCATGAACTGGGCGTGATGATGCAGGCGCATCTTGCAGATATTGGTAACAGCTACAATACCGATATAGGCCTGATAGGTGCGCAATATAAAAAACATGTGACCAGTAACTATGGCTATAGGCTGATGGCGGGTTATGGCATCTACAATCATGAAAGTGCGGTATACAAAGCCGGCTCGCTTAGAGATACCATCTATGAAAATAATGCTACCACTACCATCAACCTGGGCATAATAGGTGGCGCACTGGAAGCACAACGACAATTTTATAAAAAAGTGTACTTTTTTGCTGCTGTAGAATTGCGCGCAGGCTATGGCAAAGGCCACGTGGATACGAGCATACACAAATCATACGAGCAAAACAGCATACTGGTAAACACTACGCAATCGTCTATTGCCTTTCCTAATGTTAGTATGATTTATATGAACCTGGCACCTACCGGGGGCATACGTCTGCAGCTATCGCACCTGGTACTGGGTGCCGAGTTTTACCCCATTAACCTCACTTATCAAAACCAAAGCAACAACAACAACGGTAGACGCACTTCGTTCTTCGACTTAGGTAATGCCGGCCAGCGCTTCTTTGTCCATTATCGTTTTTAACAGACCCAGATAGCAAAAGCCACCCATGTAGATGGGTGGCTTTATTCATTATTTTATACAATTATTTTACCACACCAAAGGAGAAGCCGACACCTACCATTAAGCCTCCAGGCGCAAGTATGGTCATTACCTGATCACCGTCAGCAGTCAACGTATGTCCGCTTAAAATTGTATAATTGTCTTCATCAAGACGTAAAGAATACCCCACTTGAAGCCATATACGATGGCCATTCCGTCCGAGGTTCCAGAAACGATACCCTGCAACGAAAACATTTACTTTAGGTTCCAGGTCAAGCCTTACAGTTTGATCTCCCACAGTGGTAGGCAGTGAGGTGGAAAAATTAGACAACCCGGTATTATATGTTACACCGGTACCTAACGCCCATCCACGGTTACATTTGTCAAAATAAAAACGTCCTTCACCATAGGCTTTATACCCCCATGAGCTTATGCCACCACCTGCTCCCAAAGAAAATTGCTGTGTAACAGGCACATCAATATTAAAGCCTAATAGGCCAGCAGGATTTTCAAGCCCTGTGCTAACGCCTATGTACAATTTAGGGCAAGAACCGGATTTTGATGTCTTCTCTTGAGCGATGATTGGGGTTGAGATAGCAATAGTGATTGCGAATAAAAGGGCCTTCTTTTTCATTTAGGTATTTATTAAGTGTTAAGGATTATAAGATCTCGGCCAGCATAGCTTTGGCCTGCTGGTTTTGCGGATGTTTTTTCAATAAGTGTTGCAGGCTTTTCTTTGCCTTATCATCCTGTGCATTGGCATGATACCACACGGCAAGATTTATTAGTGTCTGTTCGTGGTCGGGGTCCAGGCTATTCGCTTTGCGTAGCAGATCGTAAGCCATGACACTATTGCCTTGCTGCATGTATATAAAACCCAGATTGGTATTGGCAGTCACGTAATCAGGATTCTCGCTCAAAATGAAAGTAAAAACCTTTTTTGCCTCTTCTATCTTTCGCAGCGACAGCAAGCATATACCATATTTACTTTGGAAGTCTAAGGCATAAGGCCATATAGTGGTAGCCCGATGATACCATGGCAATGCTTTATCCGGCTGGCCTAATTGATAATATCCTTCCCCTATGCGATAGGCAGCCCATGCATCTGTTATTGCTTCAGGCTGTAAGCCCCCTGCATACCGCACTACGCTATTATAGTCATTCAACAGGAAATAGGCACGGATATAATCCCTATTCTGTTTCTTGTTTGCCTCGTCTTCTTTTTGCTTGCTTAGATAATCGAGTGCAGAATCTATCAGGCCTTTATTAGGATTATACCTTTCGTAAAACTCCATGAACGCACGCGCGGTAGTAATAGCATCGGGGTTATCATTATTGAACGACTTAAGACCGAGGAACGCAGTTATCTTTCCGCGTGTGCTATCATCCATAGGGCGCTTGCGGATGTAATGGTCGGTAACGGCTACGTGGGGTATATCTATACTGCCATTGCGTGGCATATGGCAGGTTATGCAATCATCATTCTTTGCCTGTCTTATCTTGATATCTTCTGTGCAATGCGGTTGGTTACTACCACCATGGCAACTGCTACAAGCATTGATGTATTGCGTACGCGGAGTAAACTTCACACTTACGTGTGGCTTGTGGCAGGTGATGCAACTCATCTTACCAGAGGTTACATAGCAGTCACTTTTCTTCATCCGTTCTACATGCGATGCCATGATCATTTTATCCTGCGCTCCTTCATACTGCGGCATAAATACATTCATCACTTCCGAGAGTTTCATACCCGGGCGGAAGTCGAAGAAAGTTTTACCATCATTCAATACAGCAATACCTTGTAAGTGGCAACGCTGGCAAATGTTGTTCTGTAAATCGGTGCTAAGCCTGCGTGGGTTTACAATGGTATAGTCCGGCCCTTTAGACGTATCTACGATATTACCTGCGGTTTTCTCTTTTACGTGCAGCTCACCGGGCCCATGGCAACGTTCGCAGTCTATACCATGCTTTATGGTCAGGTACTTGTTCTGGCTGTTGTGTACAAATTCAGGCAGCCCATTGTGGCAGCTCATGCATTCCAGCTCTATCAACCTGCTGAAACGGCTACTGGCACCTTTTTCAAAGCCGGGCGCTAAGTCCCATTGCTTCTTTTGAGTATAAAAGGTGATAGGTGCCTGATACAGGTAATCATTGGTACTGAATATATGCGAATTGGTATGCTGGCCAGAACCGATGATGTAATCTATCTTCTGTACACGTTTATGCACGGTGTCCTTTCCGTCCAACCTAAACTCCATGATATATAAGGAGTCGTTGTGGAAGTAAGGTTTGTAATAAAAGTCCAGGTCTTTATCATATACTAAAGCATGCAAAGGCGTAAAATCTGCAGCAGATTTTTGTGGCGTAGCCCTGTCGTAAGACTGGCCCATACCTGTTTGGATAAACGTCTGGTAAACATTTTCATGGCAGGTGCGGCATTTTTCCATGCCTACATACTTTATGGTAGTATCATACACATTATGCCAGGGGCTCCCGGCATCAGTTACTGCATTTTCACTTTCAGGGCTACTGCAATAGAACCCCGGCAGCGTTACCGCTACTATCGCCAAAACAATAACAACACTACGGACAAATCGGGCAGACATGCTCTCCAAAGATAACACAATACAGGCTGCATTGTTTAGTTGAAGATAGCCAGCGTATAGTTCGATTTACCGCGTTGTATCAGCAGGTATTTACCATTCAGCAGGTGCTCTGCCATCAGTTTATGGTCTATCGCTGTTACTTTTTCTTTGTTGATGCTTACACCGCCGCCCTGAACCATTTTGCGTGCTTCACCTTTCGATGGGAATACACCACTTTCTGCCAGGAAGGCCAGTACATCCAGTCCTTCTGACAGACTATCTTTAGTAGCATTTACCTGCGGTACACCATCCATTACTTCCAGCAATTGCTTTTCATTCAGGGAACGCAGGGTATCTACCGCAGCCTGCCCGAAAAGAATTTCAGATGCTTTTTGTGCAAAAGCCAGGTCCTCAGCGCTGTGTACTAATGTTGTCAACTCTTCAGCTAATGCCTTTTGCAACTTGCGTTGGTGTGGTGCTTGCTTATGCTCCTCAATTAGTGCCTTTATCTCTTCTACCGTTTTGAAAGAGAAGGTCAATGCCATGCGCTCAGCATCATCATCGGCCAGTTTCAGCCAAAATTGGTAGAACTGGTAGGGCGAGGTACGCTCCGGATCGAGCCATACATTGCCACCTTCACTTTTACCAAACTTAGTACCGTCGCTTTTGGTTATCAACGGGCAGGTAGCGGCAAAAGCATCGCTGCCACCTTTACGGCGTATCAATTCGGTACCGGTCACAATATTCCCCCACTGATCGGCACCTCCCATCTGTAGTTTTACATTATGGTTTTTATTCAGGTAGTAAAAATCATAACCCTGTATCAACTGATAGGTAAACTCGGTAAATGACAGACCTGTTTCCAGACGTTTCTGTACCGAATCTTTCGACATCATATAGCTGATGGTAATATGTTTACCTACCTCGCGGATGAAATCGAGGAAATTATAATCTTTAAACCAATCGTAGTTATTAACCAACACGGCGCCGTTGGGGACATCAGCTTTGAAATCAAGGAATTTTTCCAGTTGTGCGCGGATGCCATCCACATTCTTTTGCAAGGTTTCTTTATCCAGGAGGTTGCGTTCTGCCGATTTTCCGGATGGGTCACCTATCATACCGGTGGCACCGCCTACCAGCGCATAGGGCTTATGCCCTGCCCTTTGTAAGCGCATCAATATGGTAACCGGCAGCAAGTGGCCAACGTGCAGACTATCGGCTGTAGGGTCGAAACCCACGTAGCCGGAGGTCATTTCCTTGTTCAGCTGCTCTTGCGTACCCGGCATTATATCCTGTATAAGCCCTCTTTCCTGAAATTCCTTGATAAGATCCATCTATTATAATAATAATGAGCGCAAAAATAAGGTTTCCGCCCGTAGTTCTACATTCATTAAAAGCAGATTAAAAACCATATTAATTTGCCATCATATCTTATGACAAAAAATGACACATGACTTACATGGCAGGCAATAATACATTGGCAGTCATTTAATATATTTGGACAGTATATATTAGCGGGTTTTGTTTTTCGAAAATTGTTTTTATCTTTCGGTTATATCTGTTAACAAAACTTTTAGGCTTTGAAACGTTTTATACTCTCCTTAGCTCTGCTCGCGCCGTTTACTACCTTCGCCCAGTCGCATCACGAAATAGGTCTAAGTGCCGGTGTTGCAAACTATTATGGCGATCTGCAGGATAAAATGTTTCCGAATTACGGATACAGGCCAATGGCCGGTGTTGCATATAAATATTTCTTTAATCCACGTGTAGGTGTTCGTTTTGGCGCTGCCTTTTCAAGCATTACGGCTGCCGACAGCCTGTCTGAAATACAAGTAAAACAGGAGCGCAACCTACGTTTCGCTTCCAACTTGTTTGAAATACATGGCGGATTTGAACTGAACCTGTTGCAAGTAGAAGCTGACAGGGCAAAAGTATCGCCTTATATCTTTGCCGGTTTATCATTATTCCACTTCAACCCGTATACCGACGGTGCAAGGGGTGAGAAGGTTTACCTGCGCGCTTTAGGCACTGAAGGACAGGGTATCCCCGTTTATCCTGATCGTAAAGAATATAAAACTGTAAATATTGCCTTTCCAATAGGTGGTGGGTTGAAATTCTTTGTTGGCAAAACCTTCTTTATTACTACAGAACTTGGTTTCCGCTACACAAATACCGACTATCTGGATGACGTAAGCAAAACATATGTAAACCTGGATACTTTAAGGGCTTACAAAGGCCAGCAAGCTGTTGACCTGTCCTTCCGTTCAGATGAAAGGGGCGACTGGTGGCAGAAGAAACAAGAAGGCAACCAGGATTATCCTAACTTCAAATTCCAGCGTGGTGATAGCAAAGCTAATGACTGGTACTGGTTTGGTAACGTAACGGTTACCGTTTACCTGAAATCATTTGGTAACGTAAAAAAATACTGGCAAGCAAACTGCCCGGCCTTCCGCTAAGGCAACACTGCTGCTAAAAATTATAAATATAAAGCCCCGCATGTCGGGGCTTTATATTTATAATGAATTAATTTTATAAATCACAAGCCGCCTTTCAGTATGGCTATTACATCTTCTATGTGTATCATCTCCTGAGCACCCGTATGGAAATTCTTAAGGCTTACTAAGTTTTTTTGCCTTTCCTCATCTCCCGCTAATATTACATAAGGCACACCTTTTTTATTGGCATACTTCATTTGTTTATCAAACTTGGCAGCTTCAGGGTATATCTCTGCAGCTATGCCTTCGGCACGTAGTTTTTGAAGTGCCTGCAATGCATATGCCTCATTCTCACCGCCAAAATTTGCGAGCATCACTGCCGCACCTGTAGTTGCGTTTTTAGGGAACAAATCCAGCTCTTCCATTACATCATATATCCTATCGATACCAAATGACACCCCCACACCAGATAGGTTTTTAAGCCCAAAGAGTCCCGTCAGGTCATCGTAACGGCCCCCGCCACCTATGCTGCCCATCTGCACAGCGCGACATACCACTTCTACTATCACACCCGTATAATAATTGAGGCCGCGTGCCAGGCTGATATCTACTTCGATAACCGACTGCCATGACGCATCCTTTATCTGCTGATGGTATGCCAGTGTTTGCCTTAATTCTTCAATACCCTTCATACCGGTTGCGCTTTGCTGCATGATGTTTTCAAATGCAGCCAGCTTCTCTTCATTGTTACCTGTTACATTTATAATCTTTTCTATCTGCGCAATACCATTGCTATCTATACCACGCTGTTGCAGTTCTTTAGTTACACCATCCCAACCTATTTTATCCAGCTTATCCAACGCTATAGTAATGTCCATCATTTTTTCAGGTGCATTGCATAGCTCTGATAAGCCAGCCAAAACTTTGCGGCTATTTATTTTAATAGCTACCTGCGGCATGCACAGCTTAGCGAAAGCGCCCTGGTAAATGCACAATAACTCCGCTTCGTTTATGAGTGAATTACTGCCTACTACATCCGCATCGCATTGCCAGAATTCACGGTAACGGCCTTTTTGTGGCCTATCGGCACGCCATACCGGTTGCATCTGGTAACGGCGAAAGGGAAACGCCAGGTCATTCTGGTGCATCACCACATAGCGTGCAAAGGGTATGGTAAGATCGTAACGCAAAGCACGCTCTGTAACAATTGGCGATGAAACGGGTTTATCGAGCAGGCGCTGCCATTCTGAGTTCAGCTTTTCCTTATCCGCATCCTTTTTCTCGTGCAGGCCATTATTCAGTATTTTAAATATCAGCCTGTCGCCCTCCTCACCGTATTTACCCGTAAGCGTAGTGAGGTTTTCCATCGCCGGTGTTTCCAGCGGCTGAAAGGCATATATCTCGAAAATATTCCTGAGTGTATTGAATATATACTGGCGCTTGCGAACCTCTACAGGTGAAAAATCGCGGGTGCCTTGCGGTATCGATGGTTTAGACATAGTTTGTTATTACTTATATTTTTCTATTATGGCGTTGCAGGTTTGTTCTATCATCTGGTATACGGGCAAATAGCCATCTTCATTGCCATACCATGGGTCGGGCACAGAAGCATTGCTGCCGGGATGCAGTTCGTTAAGAAACAAATGCACATTGTCAAGGTTGGCACCATGACCGACTATTTGTTTTATCTCCTCATATACATCGGCAGCCATGGCATATACTCTATCATATTTGCTAAGATCGCCAGCAGTAAATTTCCGGGCTCGCTGCGCAGATATATCTACCCCATAAGTGGTACATACCTTTTGCGAATGGCGGTGCGGTGCCTCGCCTATATGATAAGACTCTGTACCCGCAGAAGCTACCGTCCAATCCAACCCGTGCTGGGCTATCTTGTGTCGCATAACACCCTCTGCTATTGGCGAACGGCAAATATTTCCGAGGCAAACCATTAATATCCGCATAACCGTAGCAAAATTATCCTATTTGTATCCTTTTATCAAGGTAAAATAAAAAAAGCCCCGTAGGGGCTTTTCATTGCGATGAATGTGTGCTCTCTAACCATATTTTATGATGATGGATTCTATTGTATGTACTACATTTTCACATTTTTCCATGAGCACCTGCAGCAGCTCAAAATGCTCCATCCATTTAATGATGCCCACGACATCCGTTTCGCTGGGGAACAAGCCGTAGATAGCTGCATCTACCCTGCTATCACAGGCTATGATAATCTTCTTCATCTCTACACAGGTATCTCCCAGAGCAGACAAGTTACGTTTATCACTCATTTTTTTTACTGCACCGCTTAACAGTTCTACCAGGCGTTTAAACTCGCCTGCTACGTATTTGGTAATATTCACAGGCTCTGTAAGGCCATAGCTATTCATCTGGCGAACGATGCCAAAGCTCAGGTCGGCAATATCATCCAGCCCTTTAGCCATATAGTGAATATCTTCCCTGTCGTAAGGCGTAATAAAGTTTCGGCCAAGTTCTATGAACAGTTTATGGGTAAGGTCATCATTATCTCTTTCGTACTTATCCAGCATTTGCATATATGCCTGGAACGGCTTTTCGGGTTTGTAGATGGCTGTATAGAATATATCACCCATATGCACAAGATTATCAGCCACCATATCAAACAGCTTAAAAAACTTATAGCCTTCGGGTAAAAATATCTTTTGAAGGGAAATCATGCCACACAGATTTGTAGCAAATGTAACAGGCTGAAAACCTTATCAGAAGCAGTTTGCAGACAGTTAACCCTAACTTAATATTACGATAATATAGCTAATCTTCAACTGTAAACATATGCCGGTATATATTCTTTACCACTCGGACAAGTTTCTTTTTAAAACTTAGAATGATAAGCAGTACTAAGGCATAAACCAACGAAAAGAAAAGGGCACCCTTCCCAAAATCTTTGTCATCTGAAAATAATATAATCAACATAGCCATATTCATAAAAATCCATATAATAACAGCCAATAATAGAGACGCACCTACTAATGTAGCTTTAGCTTCACCAATCGCTACTTTTTCCACCACCATCTTACTCTTTTTTGCTACCCAATTTTTTACTGCCCGGAACATTTGTTTGCTTTTTTCTATATATCAATTCATATAAAAATTTTATTCCCAAGGATTGAAAACCATAGCGGTATAATTTTTTTGTAGTAGTTTATCAACATCCTCATGCGCAAAGCTTTACGAATATCTCTATACGTTTTAGGCGGCATATTAACACTATTACTGATAGTGGTGGTATGGCTGAACACCGGCCCGGGCAAAAGGTTTGTGCGCGATAAAGTCGTAGCCTTCCTCGAAAACAAATTAAAAACGGAAGTAAAGATTGGTGAACTGGGGTATGGATTGCCCAAATACATAGTGCTACGCGATGTGCTTTTCAGGGATCAATCGAAGGATACTTTATTGTCTGTAAGGCACTTGCGGGTAAATGTGAACATGCTGAAATTACTAAGCAGCAAACTGGATGTGCAGCAACTGACACTGGAAGGTGTGAATGCGCATGTATACCGAGTAGCACCTGACACCAACTATAATTTCACCTACATCATCAATGCTTTTGCGGGGAAAGAACCTAAACTTGCCAAAGAAGAAACAACCAAAGATACTTCGGGTGGTGGCTTTACCATTGATGTAAATAAAGTGCTGCTGCGCGATATACGTGCCCGCTTCAATGACCAAACCGGTGGTACAGACCTTGCGCTGAACTTGCAGGAGCTACAACTGAAAATGAAAAAGCTGGACCTCGATGCCATGAGCTTTCATGTAAAGGAACTGTATGTGAAGGGGTTGCAAACCAGCTTTATACAAGACACTTCTTACCTGCCCAAAGAGCCCGACACCTCTACCGCGCCTACACCCTTGCAACTGGTGGCAGATGATATAGACCTTCAGCATATTGATTTTGTGTATAGTGACAATATGGATAAATTCCTGTTGGATATAAAGCTGGGAGCACTAAAAGGGAAAGCCCGCAGTTTTGATCTGGCAGCACAGAAGGGTGATGTTGAAAAGCTACTGCTGCAAGGCACCACCGTAAAAGTAGTAATGGGCAAACAGTCGCAACTGCCAGAGAAAGTAGAGGTGGTGGCAGATACATTACCACAATCGGACTGGCGGATACTGGCAGGTGACCTGCAACTGAATGGTGTAAACTTTATAATGGACGATGAAAATAAGCCACGCCTGCAATATGGCATGGACTATGCGCACCTCAACATCCGGAATTTATCATTGAACGCTAATAAGATCCTATACAGCGCCGATTCTATCCTTGGTAATATCAACCATCTTTCGGTACAGGAAAAAAGCGGGCTAGACCTGCAGGAACTTAAAACGAATTTTGCCTATCACCTGCATGGCGGCTATCTGCGCAACCTGTATCTGAAAACACCTAACACTACATTGCAAGACAAACTGGAAGTTTATTACACATCACTGGATAGTCTGCAAACACAAATGGGTAATATGTTGCTGAAGGTGAACCTGAAACAAAGTGTAGTGGGGTTAAAAGATGTATTAATATTTGCTCCAGACTTACGAAAGCAAGACCTTTTTAAGAAATATGGTAATGGCCAATTGAAACTGGAGGCTATACTTAGCGGCGCATTGAACCAGCTTGACATTAATAACTTTTACCTGCAAGGGCTAAGCAACACACTGGTGCATGTAAAAGGAAAGCTGAATGGCCTGCCGGAATCGAACAAGATAAGTTACAACCTGAATATATTGCGCCTGCAGTCGTCAGCAAAAGACGTATCGGCATTCGTACCTAAAGAAACTCTGCAACAGGTAAGGGTTCCCAACACCTTCTATACTACCGGCCTGGTATCGGGTACGCTGCAAGACTATAAAACCTATATGATAGTAGTGAGTAGCGATGGCGCTGCTACACTGAAAGGCTACGTATATATGTCTCCCGGCAAAGGAAAAGAGAAATATGACCTGTATATAAACACCCACAACCTGAATGTAGGTAAAATACTAAGACAAGACAGCGTGATGGGCGCTATTACTGCCGTAATAACTGCTCGCGGGCAAAGCTTTGACATCAATAGCATGAATACCGTGCTTAGCGGCAAGATACAGCAAGCTATGCTGATGGGCTATAACTACAGCAACATCAGCTTTGATGGTAAGATGGCACAAAAAGCAGGCGAGCTATCGCTTACATCTAACGACCCTAATGCGATACTGCAATTACAAGCCACCGCCGACCTGACACAAAAAGACCCGGCAGTAAATGCAGTACTAAATATTGACAGTGCCGACCTGCAAGCACTAAAGCTCTATAAAGATGAACTGAGAGTTCGGGCAGCTATCACAGCCAATATGCCTAAGGTAAATGCAGACTATCCGGAAGGGGATATAATTATCAATAAGCCAACAATAGCGATGAGTGGGCAGCGTTACTTTTTAGATAGCCTGTACATTTCATCAAAGCCCTCGGCAGATAGCGGGCAAAACATTATCGTAAATGCCGATGCTGTGTATGCAGTGATAACCGGCCAGACACCATTATCACAAATAGGCAACGTGATACAGGATCATATCGGCAGGCATTATAAAATCAGCAGTGACACCACTAAGGCTTCGCCACCTGCAGATTATAACCTGAACATAGTAGCTACTGTACAAGATCGCCCACTATTACATGTATTCATGCCTACTTTGGAAAGCATGGATACCATACGCATCAATGCCGGTGTTACCCCTCGCAACCTTTTCCTGGATGTGAATGCACCACAAGTATCATTAGCAGGCATGCGTATAGACAGCGCAAAGGCAAATGTAAATGGCACAGACTCGGCCCTTACTTATAATGTAACCGTAGCTAAAGTGGACCACCCGCAGATACAACTATGGTATACAAATGCGAATGGTAATTTAAACGGCAATACGATTACGGCTAATGTTAGCATTGCCGACTCCGCAAAAAAAGAACGCTTTGTATTAAATGCCAACCTGCAACAAGAAGCTAATGAACAGGTGTTACAATTGGACAACGGCTTAGTACTGAATTATAAAACATGGCAGGTATCGCAACCTAATAAAATCGTATTCGGGCCACAAGGATTCTATGCGCAAAACCTGAGCATCAGCAACGGTAATGAAGCTATTTCTGTAACCAGTGAACAACCGCAATTCAGTGCACCACTAAATGTGAACATTCGCAATTTTTTTCTTTCAAACATAACGGAGATCGTGCAGAAAGATACATTGCTGGCCAATGGTGTGCTAAATACACAATTACAAGTACGCAATATATCTACCGCACCCGAGGCCAGCGGCACCCTACAAATAGAACATCTTTCAGTATTTGCAGACACGATCGGCAACCTGGGCGTGACATTGAAAGATGCATCTGCCAACGAGATCATAGCACAAGCCAATATTAAAGGAAATGGAAATGACATTTCCTTGGCCGGAACTTATTTCCCAAAACCTGTAAATGGTAACAACTTCGATATGAAGCTGGATATTAACACCCTAAACTTAAAAAGCATAGAGGGTGTTACCATGAATAATGTGCGCAATAGTTCCGGAAACCTGAAAGGAAACCTTGTTATTAAAGGGGCTACTTCATCCCCTAAAATAACAGGTGATATACGCACGGAAAACCTCACTACGACTATCAGCATGCTGGGTGCCGCCTTCCGTATGCCTGATGAGCATATACAGTTCTCCAATAACGGGATTGTATTCGATGACTTCGAGATATATGATAGCCTTAATAATAAAGGTACCATTAGTGGCAAAATCACTACACAGGACTATAAAGACATAACTCTTGGCTTAAAAGTTCGAGCGAAGAACTGGCAAGTATTGAATTCTACACCGCAAGATAATAAGCTATTCTATGGAAAGCTGGTAATGAGTAGCAACCTGAATATAAAGGGAACACCTGCCGCTCCGGCGGTAGATGGCAACCTTACCATTCATGATACCACAAAGTTTACGGTGGTAATACCCGAAACTCAACCGGGAATAGAAGAACGCGAAGGGGTGGTAGAATTTATAGATATGGATGATACCAATCGCTACAAGGTATTAATGCCAAAAGATACTATCCCGAAAATGGCTTTCAAGTCAGCAGCT
Organism: Flavipsychrobacter sp.; assembly: GCA_036406055.1. Taxonomy (GTDB): domain Bacteria; phylum Bacteroidota; class Bacteroidia; order Chitinophagales; family Chitinophagaceae; genus Polluticoccus. The sequence goes on from DASWWE010000141.1 coordinate 13,742, forward strand.
GCGCTGAATGTAAATATTGGCATAGAAAAAAATGCAGAATTCAATGTGATAATAGACCAGGCTACAGGTGACTTCCTGCGTGTGCGCGGTGAAGCTTCTTTAAACACCACCATCAACCCCGATGGTACCATCGGGATTGCAGGGACTTATGAACTGAAGAAAGGTTCTTATCAACTGAACTACAATTTTATCAAACGCAGGTTCGACATCCAGGATGGTAGCACTATTGTATTTTCTGGCGACCCTATGGATGCTGAAGTGAATATTACAGCAGCATATAATGCTAATATTCCTCCTTACGACCTTGTAGAGAAACAAGTATCTGACCCCGCACAGCTTAATTTTTACAAACAGCGGTTACCATTTGATGTATTGCTGAAAATGAAAGGACCGCTGTTGAAACCAGAGCTTTCATTTGACATCGTATTGCCTGAGGAAAAGAAATACAGGGCTAGCGCAGATGTGGTAACACTAGTGCAAGGCAAATTGGCAGAGCTAAGAAACAACCCTTCGGAATTGAATAAGCAGGTGTTTGCTGTGCTGGTATTAAACCGTTTTGTATCAGATAATCCGTTTGAATCGGGTGCTGGCGGGCAAAGCGCAGAGTTTATAGCGCGCCAAAGTGCCAGCCGTTTCCTGAGCGAACAATTGAACCAGTTTGCCAGTCAACTTATATCCGGATTGGAACTGAACCTGGACCTTGAAAGTTCTGAAGACTACACAACAGGAGAAAAGCGTAACCGTACTGATTTGAATGTTTCAGCATCTAAACGTCTATTGAACGACAGGCTTACAGTAACAGTTGGCAATAATTTTGAACTGGAAGGACAGAACCAGAATACTAATCAAAATACCAGCCTGGTACCGGGCAACCTTGCAGCAGACTATCAACTGACCCCAGACGGCAGGTATATGGTACGCATCTATCGCAGAGATGAATTGGAAAACATTATTGAGGGCTATGTAGTAGAAACAGGTGTGAGCTTTATAGTTACGGTAGAATACAATCGATTCAGAAGCTTATTCAGAAAACGCAATAGACAAATAGAAAGTAAACAGGACAATAAAAAGGGTGTTAGCAACTAAGGATGAAGCATTATTTCAAAATAGGATTAATAACTGTCAGTACACTGTTTGCTTCTGCATGCAGCAATACAAAATACTTACCTGCCGGTGACACCTTATATATAGGAAGCGATGTTTCCATAAAAGATAAACAGGCAGCAAAGAGTGATAGGAAAATCATTAAAAACGACCTGGAAGATGCTATCCGTCCCAAGCCTAATACGAAAACATTAGGCATGCGGTTGAAACTAACCATATATAACCTAGCCGGAGAACCTAAAAAACCTAAAGGCATACGCAACTGGCTACGTAATAAGGTAGGCGAACCTCCTGTACTCACCAGCCAGTTCGATATAAATAAGAACAAGCAATTACTTGTAAACATCCTGGAGAATCGCGGTTTTTTCTACCCTAAGGCTTCCGGGGCCTCTAAGACCAGGAATAAAAAAACAAGAGGTCATTTTGATGTAATTACCGGGCCGCAATATAAAATAAGAAATGTCGAATTTGTTATAGATTCATCTACCCTATCTCAAAACGTTGCCAAACAGAAAGAAAAAACTTTATTAAAACAAGGGTTTCCATATAACCTGGACCTTATAAAAGGCGAGCATGAGCGTATAGACAAACAGCTAAAAGAAATAGGCTATTTCTATTTTCGCCCTGATTACCTGCTGACAAGAGTAGATAGCACGGAAGGCGAACACCAGGTAGATTTATATGTAATGGTAAAGGAAGGTATACCAGAGGAAGCCACCCGCCAATATCACATCAATGATGTTTTCATTCTCCCGGATTACCGTGTAGGTGGCAGGAGGGGTATGCGTAACAACCCCAACGTATCTACCGTAAAAAAAGACACCACCTTTGCTACCCGCAAACCTGATACACTTTTTTATAAACGTTATTATATAGTAGGTAATACAAAAAAATATAAGCCGTTTATTTTTACACAAGCTATGCAATTTCAGCCGGGGGATATTTATAATCGTACCGATCAAAACGTATCACTCAACAGGCTGGTAAATATGGGTACCTTCAAATTTGTAAAGAATGATTTTGAACCGGTGGGAGATGATAAACTGAATGCATTCTATTACCTAACATCGTACCCTAAAAAATCATTACGTGCAGAGATAGGAGGGCTAACAAAAAACGATAGTCGTGTAGGTTCGCAAGTAAGTTTTAGCTGGCGCAATCGAAATACGATGCGTGGTGCAGAATTATTTATGGTCAAACTAAACGGAGGATTTGAAACGCAATATGGAGGTGCTATACGACGTCCCAACACGTACCAGCTTGGTATTGAACCTAGTCTTACTTTTCCTCGTTTTATAGTACCCTTTTTTACACCGCGTTCCTCAAGCGTATTTGTACCACGCACCACTATACGTTTAGGATATGATGTAATGATTCGTGAGAAACTATACCGGTTACATTCGTTCAAAGCGTCTTATGGTTATGCATGGAAAGAGGACATCCGGAAAGAACATCAGTTTAACCCCATAAATATTACTTATGTACGTACCGATACGCTGAACAAAGACACGACATTACAGATAAATTACAACAACCTTATTTTTAATGGTCTTATCATAGGCCCTACTTATCAATTCACATATAACTCAAGAGGTAATGGACCACCACATCACGATGATATATACTTTGATGGGCTGGTAGACCTTTCGGGTAATGTATTGGGATGGATACAAGGCGCGAATGTAAAAGACAGTAGTAACCTTGAAGCTCCCAAGCAGCTATTGGGTGCGAACTATGCACAATATGCCAAGGTGCAAACAGATTTTCGTTACTACATCAATTATAATAACAACCCCAATTCCATATGGGTAAACAGGATATTGATAGGCTTAGGCATTCCCTATGGTAATTCTGCTACGCTGCCAAATGTGAAGCAGTTTTTTAGCGGCGGTAACAGTAGCCTTCGTGGGTTCCCGTCCAGGTTGGTGGGGCCGGGTACTTTTTATTATAACAATGCAGGACAACAACGCTTTATTGAAACCACCGGCGACATGAAGCTGGAATTAAATAGTGAGCTTCGCGCTCAGCTTATCAATTTTATACATGGTGCTGTGTTTGTAGATGCCGGCAATATTTGGACTTATCGAAAAACCGCACTATTCCCCGGTGGAGAATTTAACCGTAAAACGTTTATGGATCAAATAGCGGTGAGTGTAGGTGCGGGACTGAGGCTTGATTTTAAGATACTTGTACTCCGCTTAGACTTAGGATTCCCGATACGCAAACCCTGGCTGGAAGGGGAAAAGTGGGTATTTAAAGATATTGCTTTCGGAGATTCACGTTGGCGTAGCCAGAACCTGGTGCTGAACTTAGGTATCGGTTATCCATTCTAATTCTTATTTCCTTAAAGCCTTCTTGCAGCACCGGTTTGTCTTCTGCCATTACATATGCTTATGCTCTTCAGCAATGATATCCTTCGTATGACGCTCAATATATTTTTTAAATCCACGTATCTCTGCACGGGTTATCAGGTGCATCAAAGGCTGTAAAGCTTTCAGTAGTATTTTACCCAGCAGCCCACCCATGCTGCGGTAAGATATAATCGTATCTAGCCTTGTGGTATTCGCACCTTCTTTTATGAAAACGGCCTTACCTATTTCTTCAAGGTGGGCACCCGGCAGTGAGCGCCAACCGATGTATTCACCAGGGTATTCTTTCAAGATGCGCGCACTACGCCATTCTTCATACACCCTGTCAACAGGGCCATTTATGAATACTGAACTGCGTATATTCACATTGCCAATGGCCCGAGATTCTTTATTCTTATCCATAGCACTATATATAGGGCAATGACCGGTTATAGCACGGTATAGCAAAAAGCCCGCAGTAGTTGCCGATGAAATACTCACCTTTCTATGCTGAAAAGCACAACCGGTAAACCATATCCCCGCTGCTGCGGAAACTAGTCTTTCGGTTGTGCTAATATTGGTAATTGGAGTCTTTTCTTCAAAGGAATGCTCGTTCATAATTATAGCAGTTATAGCATACAACACCATACGCATAAAAATGATACCAGCATTATGGTTAATCTATCAGCTTTATTACATGCTCTCGCCATTTTGTCGCTACATCGGTAAGTAATTGTTTTTCAAGTACACCATCTATCATTTCATTATACATCGTCAGATATATCGGGCCGTCGGGCAGTATTAACTCCATCTGTATCTCGTATACATATTCATCTGTAGCTTTCTTACCCGATTTTGTTTTTTCTACAATCTTATTACCCCGCTTTATCAGCGTACAATCTTTCACATCCTTAACAGCAATTACTTCTGTGTGTACATTTTCATTTTTCCAGTCGGCAAAGACCAAAACTTTTTTCTTAATGTCAACACCTATTATACGGTTATGAAGCGTATCCTGGTATTCAACATCCAGGTGATGCTTACCGGCTAATGCTTCTATTGCAGCTAATAATTTGTGTTTTCTATGTTTAGCATGCTTTTTTGCCTGCATGGCAAATAGCATAACGATTACGGTCAATATTAATACCATCGCAATTGCGATACCCAAGGTTGCATTCATTATTGTCAGTTTTTAAAAAAAAGAGTGGCACAACCTTATTTTTTGAGTTGCGCATAACAAATCATCTGCGAACGGCGCAGTTTACATAATCATAACCCTCCGGATTACACTACCAGAACCAATGCTTGGGAAACAGTATTTGCCTTTTAATGTATGAAAGCATCTGACTGCTTTCATACATTGAGAATAGATGCAGGAAATAACGTTGTTGCGATAAAGGAGCATACAAATACGGCAATATCGCGTCATGCCCATTGCCTGTCAGACTATGTTGATGATTATCTGCCTGTTTTCGTGCTACATAATTTACATGCTGGCTCCTTGCGGGTATTACATAATGGCCGTATTGTTTTTTACCTATAGCCGTTTCGCCACTGGCGATAGTAGACAAGCTATATCCCTCACTATGCAGTGTGCACAATGCGACACTAATAGTAATAGCAGCTATCAATGCCCATAGCCGGCAAAGCAATTGTAATATGTTCGACCTAACCGGCACTACATTTCATTTGTCTTATCAGCATCACGCAGCTGAATATTATGTTGCTGTTTGCGTAGTCTTATGTTTAAAAATTCTACTATTAAAGAGAAGCCTAAGCATGAGTAAATGATGCTTTTGCTTACCTCTTGATGAAAACCACCGGCTATCAGCACTACACCTATAACTACAAGGAAACTAAGCGCCAGCATCTGCAAACTCGGCTGTTTGTTAATAATACGTGTTACCGGGCCTGCAAATAGCATCATGATACAAATTGAAACAATGACAGCTGTTATCATTATCAGCACATTTTCTACCAGGCCCACTGCTGTCAGTATAGAATCAAAAGAGAAAACGGCATCCACTAATACTATTTGCAATATGATGTTGCTAAACGCTTTAGCTTTCGTCTGTTTCGTTTTTCCTGTTTCATCATCCACCTGAAGCTTATGGTGTATTTCAAGGGTACTTTTAACGATCAGGAAAATACCACCCGCTATTAGTATCAGGTCTTTTACACTAAGGCCCAAAGGTTCTGCTCCTTTTTCAAATATAGACGGGATTGTGATGATGGGGTCTTTAAGACTGATGATCCAATTAATAGAAAGCAATAGCAATACACGAAACAACATAGCCATACCCAGCCCAAGATTCCTTGCGCTGCGCTGTTTTTCCTTTGGCAGTTTATCTACTACTATCGATATAAATATGATATTATCAATACCCAACACTATTTCAAGGAAACAGAGTGTTAGCAGGCTTATCCACATACCGGGGTCTGCAAAATCAGGCATTATAAAATCCATAACATTATTATTATCCTGTGCGAATGTATCGGATTATTCCGAAATGCATCTGAATTGCGATACAATTATGTTTTGTATAACAATTTATCATTATTAACAACACATTATGCACACCATGCAAATACAAATATGCGCCACTAATGACATCCTATCCCGAATACCCCTTTTCCTATTGAAAATACATCATGCGCCTATATACAACTTGTGGGGCGAGAAGGCGGGTAATTGTATATTCTTAGTACCAGAATATACTATATCTTTGTAGCCTCAACTCCAAAACACGGTATTAAATGTAAACATAGATTTCTTTCAATAAGTAAGCAATGCCAATATGTTATGGCATTATTATTCATTTCTCAAGAAAGAAATCATGATTATTGTAAATAACCTGGAATACATCCATCCCAATAAGGATATACTGTTCGATAACATCAACCTGACTGTTGATAAACATGAAAAAATAGCACTGATAGGCAATAACGGTACCGGCAAGTCTACATTGCTGAAAATAATAGCGGGACAACTAAAGCCTAATGGTGGCAGTATCAAGACAGACGAGCTCCCTTATTATATACCACAACACTTTGGCCAGTATGATGGGTTAACTGTAGCGCAGGCATTGTCAGTCGACATTAAGTTAAAAGCACTTGCAGAAATACTTTCGGGCAATGTATCGGAAACGAATATGCTGGCACTTGATGATGATTGGACGATTGAAGAACGTAGTGTTGAAGCGTTAACACATTGGCAATTACAGGATATCGACTTGTCGCAAAAAATGGGCACACTTAGCGGCGGGCAAAAAACCAAGGTATTTCTTGCCGGTATCAACATCCATCAACCCGCCATCATATTGATGGACGAGCCGAGTAACCACCTGGATGCTGCTGGCAGGAAGCAATTGTATGATTTTATACAGTCAACCAATAGCGCACTCTTGATAGTAAGCCACGACAGGCAACTGCTCAATCTTTTATCAACTGTATTTGAGCTAACTAAACGTGGCATTACAGTATATGGTGGCAATTATGATTTTTATATCGAACAAAAAGCCATAGCCTTAAACGCAATGAGCGAAGAGGTGCGCAACAAAGAAAAAGCATTGCGAAAGGCAAAAGAACTGGAACGGGAAACAATAGAGCGACAGCAAAAGCTGGATGCACGTGGCAAAAAGAAACAGGAAAAAGCAGGCCTGCCCACTATATCTATGAACACACTGCGGAATAATGCAGAAAAAAGCACAGCGCGGCTAAAAGATGTGCACGCTGAAAAAACCGGTGCTCTAAATAGCGAGTTGAAAGAATTACGCAAAGAACTCCCGGACATAGATAAAATGAAAATAGGCTTTGAGGATTCTGCACTGCATATTGGCAAAATATTAGTCACAGCCAAACAAGTAAACTATAAGTATGGCAGTACCATGCTATGGTTGCAGCCGTTAAGTTTTGAAATAACCAGTGGTGAGCGCATTGCACTAATGGGGCCAAATGGTTGCGGAAAAACGACTTTGATAAAACTGATACTTGGTCTGTTGCAACCATCGGTAGGATCTATATACCATGCAAAAGTAAGCGCTGTTTATATCGACCAGGATTATTCTTTGATAAACAATACCTTGACCATTTACGGGCAAGTGCTACAATTCAATGAAACTAAATTGCAGGAGCATGAAGTGAAAAGCCGGCTCACACACTTTTTGTTTACAAAAGAAGATTGGGATAAGCCTTGCGCCTCTTTAAGTGGAGGCGAAAGAATGCGCCTGATACTTTGCTGCCTGACGTTAAGTAGCCATGCGCCGGACATGATTATTCTGGATGAGCCAACCAATAACCTCGATATTCAAAACATTGAGATATTAACAGCAGCTATCAATCAATATCAAGGCACGGTAATAGCCATATCGCACGATGCTGTATTCCTGGAAGAAATAGGTATTGAAACCACAATAGAGCTAAAATAAAAAGACACCACATCGAGTGGTGTCTTTATTCTGTGGAAGCACACGGGATCGAACCGCTGACCCCCTGCTTGTAAGGCAGTGAGTTCAATCGTCCAAAACCCTTTACTGGTAATACTTCCATAAAACTTGTTTCTTATTGTTCAAGCGGTGTTCAAGCGAACCTCACTTATTATTAAAATTATATTTACAAAAGTCCATATTTAATATACAGCTGATTTATTTCATGAATTTCACAGTTTTCGAGTTCTTTCAAAGCTGTCAGTAATTCTTTATATCTCCTGTGTTCATGATATGCATAGGGAAAGTCTGATTTCAGTCTCGTAATAATTTTATTAACTGCTTGAAGAAATTTTATTTCACTGCATACAGATGGATAATCATAAACCTGGGTTATATAGTTCATCCACTCGTTAAATGCGCGATTGTCTGAAAAGTCAACTTTACTCCCTTTATTTTCAACATTATAAAGAATTTCCTGTTTTAACCCCTCAATCATATTCCTATTATTGATGTTGATCAGTTCTAATTTTTTAAGTTTCCGATATTCATTGCCTATTGCGTCCAAATGAGTGTCATACATCGCCTGTTTCTTTTGGAGTGCATTACTCAAAAATTGATATTCTGAGATAGTTTGTCGTTGATACTGTGTGTTTAAATAGTAATAATTATTTATCTCGGCCAAAGTAATCGAGTAATTTACGGTGTTTGAAAACGCATATGAATTATATAATGGCTGGCTAAAACCAGTTGTATAAACTATCAATAATAGTAATAGTATTTGAGGCTTCATGATACTTAATTAAACGAATTTAATAATATTTAAATTAACCCGCCCCCTTTTCCGCCATGCCACACCGTATGGTGCCCTGGGAATGTTTTACATGAAAGGGCGCCTAACAGCCGTACTACCATACCGCACGTAGTGCAAACGTATAGATAAGTATGGTGTGGTGGCAGGGGGCGGACAAATAGGAGGAGGGGTTATGGATTTATCATTCTGAAAGGGTCGGATGTGTGTGCAGGTTCAGGATGATAAAGACATGGGAACCCCGGAATGCGGACGAACGAAGGGTTGCCTTTTATGACAAAATCGAAGCGTGGGCGTGTGTGGAGTGGAAACAGGTTGATAAACTTGTTTTCATGGTGCATTTTGGCGTAAAAGAAAGGGTTGGTGTGAGTACCGCATACCTATGTACCTGCATAATAGAATTGGTCAAGTCGATGAATTACTACTGAAGAGTCATCAGGGAACTGTAGCCTGGAAAGTGTGGCATCAACCAGGGGGTATGCACCCGTAGAAATTGAATAGGGGGAGGTTAATGGGTACTCCGTAATAAAAACTTATATAGTTTGCTTTTTTACATTTTATAAGTTTACTCCACAGGATTATAGCTATTTAAATCCGCTATTTTTACCCCTTTAGGTTTAGGGGAGTTTTGCTAGTCCTATGTCCGGTTCGTTAGAGGATAACCGCGGACGGACACACTTATCAAAATTCACTTATTAAATCACTTGCGTGCATTTCCGCTTGTTCGAGTACGGTTTCAGTAGCGCGTATTTCATCATCAGGTGGATACTTATGATAACGGAGTACGCGCTTCACTTCCAATTTTACCCGGTCTTTTGCAGATTGACGTATAGTCCAATCACGGGTGGTATTTCTTTTCACTCGCTGGACCAATTCTTTTGCAATTTCTACGAGTTTACTATCTCCCATCATTTGGATCGCAGATTCATTTACCGCGAGTGCATCATAAAATGCTTTTTCCATAGGTGATAAACCCAGGTCAATGCCACGTTTCGTTTCCTCGTTTACTTCTTTGGAAATCTGCAAAAGTAATTCCATCATTTCCAAGGCGGTAAGGGATTTATTATTGTATTGCATTACCGCATTGTGAAGCCTTTCGGTAAATGACCGATTTACGACTATGTTTTTGTTGAACCTTATTTTTATCTGATCTGCAAGTAGTTTCTTAAGTAATTCGATCGCCACATTTTTCTGTTTCATGTTGCGTATTTCGTCCATAAACTCTGCACTGAAAATATCTATGGTTGGTTTTTGCAGTCCTGACTCGGCCAACAAATTGATTATACCTTCCGATGACACGGCACTATCAACCAAAGATTTAATGGTAGATTCAAATTCCTTTCTACGTACTACACTTAGCTGTGTATCAAATTTTGCCAATCGCGCACGAACCGCCTGAAAAAATGATATTTCATGTGCCACTTCCTGCGATTCCGGTTCTGATTTTGAAAGTGCATATGCTTTACATAATGAAGCACATTCCTTTAAGAATCTTTCTTTCCCATGTTCAAGGTTCAAGATGTGGTCTTCTGATTCCAGTAGAATATTCAACTTACGACCTACCGGGGCAGTAAAATATTCATGATAATTATACCCATGCAACATTTGCTGTACCACTTCCAACTTTGATAACATCAATTGTACCGCCTCTGTGATATCCAGGGTTGGTTTACCTACTCCACCGCTTTCAGTATACACTTTAAGAGCACTTTTCAAATTCCCCGTTACGGGAACATAATCTACTACAAGGCCACCTGGTTTATCATTAAAAACCCTGTTTACCCTTGCAATGGCCTGCATGAGGTTATGACCACTCATGTCCTTATCAAGGTACATAGTGTGCAATATCGGTGCGTCAAAACCCGTGAGCCACATATCTACTACTATTACAAGATTTAAAGGATCGTTAATGTCCTTTAACCGGTTTGCAATAGCCGTTCGTCCTTTTTTACTTCTGATATGTGGTTGCAAATATTGGTCATCGGAAGAAGCACCTGTCATTATCACTTTAATACTACCCTGTCCATCGTCATCACTATGCCATTGCGGACGGACGGACACTATTTTGTTATACAAATCCACTGCAATTTTTCTGCTCATTGCAACGATTAACCCCTTACCGGTAGATTCCTGTACCCTTAACTCGAAATGATTTATAATATCGTTTGCGATAAGGTTCAGTCTTTCATTATGGCCTACAATAGACTCCTGACGTGTGGCTTTCGCCACCGCACTTTCAACAATGTATTCGGGTATATTATCTGCTGCCTCCGATAACCTTCCCTCCAACCCATCATACACCAGTTCGTTAAGTTTCAACTTTACAAACCTATTTTCATAATAAATGGGGACTGTTGCTCCATCGCGCACTGCCCGTTCAATATCATACACATCGACGTATTCACCAAACACTGCTTTTGTATTCCGGTCTGTACTTTCTACCGGTGTACCTGTGAACCCTATATAGGTTGCATTCGGTAGGGCATCGCGCATATGTTTTGCAAACCCGTATTTATCCTGCGTCCCTATGTTTTTCCCTGCCTTATCTTTTATATAGGTCACTTTGGCCTCAAAACCATATTGTGTACGGTGTGCTTCATCTGCAATGACTACTATGTTGCTCCGGTC
>DASWWE010000142.1:0-17575 GCA_036406055.1 Flavipsychrobacter sp.
AACGGCAAAGCCGATATGGTAGTAGTGAAACTGGGCCAGCGCACCAGCGATAAGGTGGAAGTATTGCAAGGGCTGCAAGCCGGCGATACCATCATCACCACCGGCCTGATGCAGGTGAAACCAGGTATGGGTGTAACCATCAAAAAGATAGGTAGTTAAGCATTATTATTTCATTAACAGGGCATTACCTACCTTTGCACCAGCATTAATAGTCATGAAATCGTTTGAGGTTCCTGTACATTACCGCAGTTCATTAGTTACTGCCATCAAGCAAAAACGCAAGGCTGCCGATAAGATGAAAAAAGACTTTACGCCAACAGTGTTGGATGCCGGGTCTTTACAACTTATCCTTGCCCGTCACTTCGGTTTTTGCTATGGGGTGGAAAATGCCATTGAGATAGCATTTCGTGCGGTGGCTGAAAACCCGGATAAGCGCGTGTTCCTGCTGAGCGAGATGATACACAACCCCGGTGTGAATGCAGACCTGCAGGAAATGGGTGTCAAGTTCATCATGGATACCAAAGGCAAGATGCTGATGGGCTGGGATGAACTGAAGAGTGATGACATTGTTATTATACCTGCCTTCGGCACTACGCTGGAACTGGAGCAAACCCTGCGCAATAAAGGTATAGAGCCCAGCCGCTACGAAACCACCTGCCCCTTTGTAGAAAAAGTATGGAACCGTGCTGAAAAGATAGGTAAAGATGGCTACACAATAGTAGTGCATGGCAAGCCTAACCATGAAGAGACAAGGGCTACCTTCTCTCACAGTAAAGCCAATACGCCTACTGTAGTGGTAAAGGATATGGAGCAATCGCAACACCTGGCTAAGTTCATAACAGGTGATTTACCTGCGGAACAATTTTACAATGATTTTAAAGGCCAATACTCAGAAGGCTTTGACGTAAACAAAGACCTGAAACGCATAGGCGTGGTAAACCAAACTACCATGCTGGCCAGTGAAACACAAGGCATTGCCGACTACCTGAAACAAGTAGTAGTGGACCATTACAAACCGGCTAATATCTCAGACAATTTTGCCGATACCCGCGATACACTTTGCTACGCTACCAATGACAACCAAAGCGCTGTGCAGGGCATGCTGGAAACAGAGGCGGATATTGCTATTGTAATAGGTGGGTATAACAGTTCCAATACATCGCACTTAGTAGAACTGTGTGAACTGAAGCTGCCTACTTACTATATAAAAGATGAGCATTGTCTAATATCAGCTACGCGCATCAGCCATTTCGACCTGCATACGTATACAGAAGTAGAAACAGAAAACTACTTGCCTAATAAAACACCATTGCGCATTATGATAACATCAGGCGCTTCCTGCCCCGATGCATTGGTAGAACGAGTAATGGAGCGCCTTGCGGAGTTGACGCATAATACCGAAGGGTTGGAAACAGCCGCTGCGCAATGGACAGTTTAGTTGATTTGTTGACTCGTTGATTAGTAATTACAAATACAAAGAGACACCTAATATAAAAGCACCGCAATTGCGGTGCTTTATTCTTTTATAATGAACGAGTCAATCAATCACTAGTTCAGTGCGAGCACAAGGTCGTGCGTATTCACGAGTGTGCCAGATGCCAGTTGGATATAGTCCACAGCACCATCATTAGGGGCTGTAACGATGGTTTCCATCTTCATGGCTTCTATCACAAACAGTGGCTGGTTCTTCTTCACTTTATCACCTTTATTCACAAGTAGTTTCGATAGCATGCCTTGCAGCGGTGCACCTATCTGGTTGGCATCTGCCTTGTCTATCTTCTTGTTCTCAACCTTCTGCACCTTTACAGATTTATCCATAACCTCTACGTTACGCGTTTGGCCGTTCAGCTTGAAGAACACCGTGCGCTTACCGTTATCATCTACTGGCCCTATGCTCAGCAGGCGCACCAGCAATGTTTTACCTTTCGATATTTCTATCGTTATATCCTGCCCCGGTTTCATGCCAAATAGGAAGATAGGCGTAGGCACCACCGATACATCGCCAAACTCTTTCCAGAAGTTGAAACCTTCTTCAAATACTTTCGGGTAGAATTTATACGTCAGGAAATCTAGTATCGTCAGGTCTTTGCTGAACTGCTCGCGGAAAGCTTCCAATTCTTTATCAAAGTCTATTGGCGCCAGGTGTTTATTAGGTCTGTCATTGAAAGGCTTTTTGTCTTTTAGGACGATGCGTTGCAGGTCTGATGGAAAGCCACCTTCCGGCTGGCCTATCTCACCCATAAAGAATTGCTGTACCGATTCAGGGAAAGAAATGGTTTCGCCTTTCTCCATCACATCTTCGCGCGTCAGGTTATTAGCTACCATGAACTGCGCCATATCGCCCACTACTTTAGAGCTGGGTGTTACCTTCACGATGTCACCAAACATATCGTTCACGATAGCATAGGTATCTTTTATCTGCTCAAACTTATCCCCCAGGCCCAGTGCTATGGCTTGTGGTTTCAGGTTTGAATATTGTCCACCGGGTATCTCGTGCTGGAATACATCGGCAGCGCTGGCCTTCAATCCCGATTCAAAAGGATAGTAGTACTCACGCACCGCACCCCAGTAATCAGAATATTGGTTCAGCGATTTGATATCATATGTATTCTCACGCTCGTGGAATTTCATCATCTCTACCACCGCATTGAAGTTGGGCTGAGATGTCAATCCCGATAGTGAACCCAATGCACAATCCACCACATCTACACCCGCATCTATAGCCATCAGGTAAGTAGCCGGTTGCAGGGAAGAGGTATCGTGCGTATGCAGGTGTATCGGTATGTTTACAGTTGCCTTCAACGCGCTTACCAGTTCTTTGGCAGCATATGGTTTCAGCAGGCCGCTCATGTCTTTAATGGCCAGTATATGCGCACCGGCATTTTCCAGGTCTTTGGCTATGCGCAGGTAATAGTCCAGCGTGTACTTGGTACGCTTTGGATCCAGTATATCGCCCGTATAGCACAGCGATGCTTCTGCAAGGCCACCGGTACGTTTACGCACCATATCTATCACCGGGGTTACATTCTCCATCCAGTTCAGCGAATCGAAGATGCGGAATATGTCCACTCCTGTCTCCCAAGATTTTTCTACAAATTTCTCTATCAGGTTATCGGGGTATGCCGCATAGCCCACACCATTGGCACCGCGTATCAGCATTTGCAGCAGTATGTTGGGTATGGCTTTGCGCAGTGCTTCCAGGCGCTTCCACGGGTCTTCTTTCAGGAAGCGTACACACACATCAAAAGTAGCCCCACCCCACACTTCCATACTGAAGGTTTGCGGGTGGTTCATAGCAAAGCTCTTAGCCACTTTCAGCATATCATAGGTACGCATACGCGTAGCCAGCAGCGACTGGTGTGCATCGCGGAAGGTAGTATCTGTATAATGTATCTTCTTTTCGTTCTTCAGCCATTGTGCAAAAGCATCAGGCCCTAGTTCGGTCAGCAGGTCTTTAGTGCCTTTAGGCGGTGTAGCCAGTGCATCAAACGACGGCACTACAGGCTTTTCAAACACGCGGTCATCGTGTTTCACCTTTACATCGCTGTTGCCATTCACCGTTACATCGGCTATAAACTTCAGCACCTTAGTGCCCCTATCCTGTTTCACAGGCATTACAAATAGCTCGGGATGGTCTTGTATAAAGTTTACCGTTGCTTTACCGGCTATGAAGTCTTTATTAGTAATAAGATTTTCCAGGAAGGGTATGTTGTTCTTCACACCACGAATACGGAACTCTTTTAGCGCGCGATACATCTTCTGTGCCGCATCCTGTTGCGTATTGCCCGATGTGCTCACTTTCACTAGCATACTATCGAAGAATGGGCTGATCTTCATACCGGGGTAGGTGCTACCCTCATCCAGCCTTACACCAAAGCCCGCGGCATTGCGATAAGTAAGCAAGGTGCCATAGTCGGGCTTGAAGTCGTTGGCAGGGTCTTCTGTAGTAATGCGGCATTGTATGGCCACACCATTCTTAGATATAGCATTTTGATTGCCCAACCCTATTTCAGGGTCACTCAGTTTATAACCATCGGCAATGAACAACTGTGTTTTTATAAGGTCCACCCCCGTTATCATTTCCGTAACGGTATGCTCTACCTGTATGCGGGGGTTCACTTCTATGAAGTAGATATTTTCATCTGCATCTACCAGGAACTCTACTGTACCCAGGTTGTTATAATCTACAGCCTTAGCAATCGTCACACCATAGTGGTACAGCTTATCCAGCGTTTCCTGTTTCAGACCTAAGGAAGGTGCTACTTCCACCACCTTCTGAAAACGTCGTTGTACAGAGCAGTCGCGCTCGTATAGGTGTACGATGTTGCCATGCCTGTCGGCAGCTATCTGCACTTCTATATGCTTAGGGTTCTCTACAAATTTTTCGAGAAATACCGTATCATCGCCAAAGGCATTCTTCGCCTCGCTACGTGCTTCGTGAAAAGCTTTTTTCAATTGCTCATCATTACGCACCACGCGCATACCACGGCCACCACCACCGGCAGCAGCTTTCAGCATCAACGGGTAGCCTATACGGCCCGCCTCTTTCAATGCTATCGTATCATCCGTAAGTGGTTCTATATTGCTTTCTATCAGCGGTATGCCTGCTTTCCGGGCTACTTCCTTAGCTGTCACCTTATCGCCCAGTGCGCCCATAGCTTCGGGAGAAGGGCCGACGAATACGATACCATTTGCCGCGCACCTGCGTGCAAACTCGGCATTCTCGCTCAGAAAGCCGTAGCCGGGATGTATGGCATCTGCACCACATTCCTTAGCTATGGCTATGATGGCATTCATATCCAGGTATGGTTTCAGCGGGTCGTTATCCGCACCTACCTGGTAGGCTTCATCTGCCTTGTACCGGTGCAGCGAATACCTGTCTTCAAAGGTGAATATAGCCACAGTGGCTATGTTCAATTCGGTGGCAGCCCTCGATATACGTATGGCTATTTCGCCACGATTGGCGATAAGTAATTTTTTTATCCTCATTTTTAAAAATGCATTCTAAAAGACCCTGCAAATGTAGTACCAACTATACATCTTTTTTATGCTAATTATACCATTAACAGCTGAATAGCAATAAAGCCGGCAAAATAGCCGGCTTTATCATGTATTCTTATTTAACAACTTTTTTTACCAGAGCCTTACGCGCAGGCTATCGGGCAGGTACATCTTATTACCCGGCTTCACATTGAAAGCTTCGTAAAATTCAGGCACGTTTGGCATAGGGCCATTCACGCGCTCTTTGGCAGGTGAGTGTACGTCCGTCAGCAACTGGCTGGCCAGTTGTTCTTTACGTATCTGGTACATCCAGCCCAGTGCATAGCCCATAAAGTAGCGTTGCAGGGGTGTCAACCCATTTATCTTTTCCCCTTTCTTGTAAGTTTCCGTTTGTTTGAAGGCATCCAGGCCTATCAGTATACCACCCAGATCGGCCAGGTTCTCGCCTAGTGTAGCGCGACCATTGATGTGTTGCGTATCTACTGGTGTCATCTTGTTGAACTGCTGCACCAATACCTCTGCACGGTTCTTAAATTGGTCTTCATCCGTTTTACTCCACCAGTTTTTCAGGTTGCCTTTATCGTCAAACTGGCGGCCTTCATCATCAAAGCCGTGTGTTATTTCGTGGCCAATGGTAGATGCCGCTGCGTAACCATATACCAGTGCGTCATCCAGTTCATGGTCCATATAGCCCGGCACGGTAAAGATACCTGCTGGCAATACGATCTCGTTGTTAGATGGATTGTAGTACGCGTTATATGTTTGCGGTGTCATTTCCCACTCATTGCGATCTACCGGTTTACCCAGCTTGTTCATGTAATAGTTGTTCCACCATTCGTTGGCACGCATCATATTTTGTGCATATGAGTTGCGATCTATCTTCAGCGATGAGAAATCTTTCCACTTATCAGGATAACCTACTTTTTTGGTAATGGTAGCCAGTTTAGCCAATGCCTTCTGACGCGTACTGTCAGTCATCCAGTCCAGCTTTTCCATGCGTTTTTTATAAGCATCGCGCACATTCTCTACCATATCCTCGTAGCGCTTCTTCGCTTTTTCGTTGAAGTATTCTTTGGCAAACAGCTGGCCCAGTGCTTCACCCATTGCCTGTTCTTCTGCATTCAGGGCGCGTTTCCAGCGGGGGCGCATTTGCTCTGCGCCACGTATAAGCTTGCTGTAAAAATCGAACTGTGCCTGTACAAACGCACTGCTCAGGTAGGGCGACATATCGCGCACCAGGTGGAAAGACAGGTAGTCTTTCAACGTTTGTATGTTTTCAGTAGCTACTACTTTATCCAGTTGTTTGTAAAATTCAGGCTGACCAACGATCACGCTATCTACATGCTTTACACCCATCTGCTGCAGGTATGCAGGCCATTCTATAGTGGGCGATATGCTTTTCAGGTTGCTGATGGCAATCTTGTTGTAGTTGGCATACGGGTCGCGCAGGGCTTCCAGCTTGCGAGATGCCTGTGCCAGCTTGGTTTCCATAGCTACTATGGCTTTTGCCTTTGCATTGGCTGTAGTGCTATCCACGCCCATCAGTCCAAATACCTTAGCTATATACTTAGGATACTCGTTACGTATCTTCGTAGTACGTTCGTCTGTATTGAAATAATAGTCGCGGTTGGGCAGGCCTATACCACCCTGGCTCATATAATAAGCCATCACTTCACTATTCATTGCATCCTGCGATACACCTTCACCAAAAAATACGCCCACACCATAGGTATGCATATGCGCCGCCTGTGCCATTACATCTTTAGGCGTTTGCAGGGCAGCTATCTTATCCAGTTCTGCCTTCAGCGGACTGATACCTGCTTTCTCGATACCCACGGTATCCATAGCGCTGAACCAGAAATCGCCTATCTGTTGGTCGGTACCGCTTTTAGCGTTCTTCTTCAGTGCCTCTTCATTGATGTGCAGCAGGCGTTTGTACAGTTCTTCCTGCACCAGGTTGGCTATACCCCAGCCTGTTTCATCACCCGGTATGGGGTTGTTCTTTATCCAGCCACCATTTACATAGGCAAAGAAATCGTCTGCGGGATTAACCGTTGTATCCCGGTTCATGATGAGGATATCTCCTTTTGCTTCGGCCTCTTTCTTTTCCGCCGATTTGCAGGATGCTATCAAAGCAACAATGGCTAAACCGCCAATGATGTTTTTATTCATATATGTTCAAGATTGAATTGCGAATGTAGTGTGTTTTATTTTATAACCACATTAGGGGGAGGGAGATACAGCAGTAACGAATTACATTTACAACATGCTATTCCGAACACTGGAACACACCCCGATAGATATATTGACAAACGCATTCAATAATGCTTTTGCCAGTTATGAAATACCCCTGCAGTTTACCCCCCAGGCTTTACAGGATAAGATACGCAACGAGGATATTGACCTTCGCTTATCCGTAGGTGCTTTTGATGGCGATGTACTGGCTGGCTTTATCTTCTTTGGCATAGATACCATTAATGGTGTAAAGACCGCCTGGGATGGCGGCACAGGTGTAATAGCTGCCTACCGCGGGCAACAGCTTACGCAAAAGATGTTTGCACATATGGTGCCGGTGTTTAAAGAAATGGGCGTACAACGTGGCTTGCTGGAAGTGCTGAAGAACAACACAGGGGCCAAGAAGATATACGAGAAGATAGGCTTCAGCACCATACGCGAGCTGCATGCTTATAAAGGACAGGTAACTAAAGCTGCGCCACAGCATAAAGTGGAAGTTCTAAATAACCCCGATATGGCTGCTTTATCTGCCCTCGGCGACTGGCAGCCTGCATGGCAACAAATGAATAAGCGTGTACAGAACTTTGGCGATATGGTGGAAACCGTAGTGGTGAAAGCTGGTGATAACATAGCCGCCTATGCACACTATAATAAGGCAACCAAACGCGTCTACCAGTTTGCTACGGCAAAACAGCACCGGCGCAAGGGCATGGCCACAGCATTATTCCACTACATAGCAGGCGACAATACTATACCTGTGATGTTTGTAAATATTGATGGCAACGATGAGGCCAGCAATGCCTTCCTCCCTGCTATAGGCATGCCGCTTGTCATCAGCCAGTATGAAATGGATATGATATTGTAGCGATGGCGGGGTATACCATTTTAGTCTATCTGCTCTATCTGACTGGCTATCTCTATTCCGTGATATGATCTCACTTGTTCTATAAAATCTGCTGTAGCTTTTTTCGGTATCATATTATCCCACCAGTTTGCATTGCTACCCGATGCGGGGAAAATTAGAAGTTGCTGTATCAGTGCATCATACTTCGCTATTTCATCTTTAAAAAACTGGAACTCCGGATGATGTTGCAATACAGCTTCTTTCAATAGCTTTTCGATATCATTACGAACATACCCATCTTTATATTGATCCCAAAAATCATCAAGCCCATCATTATACATTTCATAGACATGCTTCCAATCTTCCAGCAAATCAGCCGGCATAGCAATATTATGTTTAGCGATTACCTGTTTCAGATCGCTCATATAGTCCTCATAAGCCATACCTACGCCATTGCCGTCTTAAACTCGCTGGTGGTGTGGAATTCTATATCGGGGTTGTTCTGGCGTTCGGTGTTCAGGAACCATTCGCTCTGTGCCAGGTACACCAGGTTACCGTCTTTATCTTCCATGATGTTCGATTGCTTGAAGCGTACGAAATCATCTATCTTCTTCTTATCACCCGTTATCCAGCAGGCTTTGTAAAATGCCAGGGGCATGAAAGCACATGATGCGCCATACTCCTGCAGCAGGCGGTATTGTATCACCTCAAATTGCAGTTCACCCACACAACCAATTATTTTACGGTTACCACCATGTTGGGTAAACAGCTGCGCTACACCCTCATCGGTAAGCTGGCGTATGCCTTTTTCCAGTTGCTTGGTTTTCATCGGGTCTTTATTCACCAGTTCTTTAAATATCTCTGGAGAGAAGGTAGGTATACCTGTGAATTGCAGGTTTTCGCCTTGTGTAAGCGTATCGCCTATTTTAAAGTTGCCGGTATCAAACAAGCCCACCACATCGCCCGGGAAGGCTTCTTCTATAATATCTTTTTCGCGCGCCAGGAAAGAGTACGGATTGCTGAAACGTACATCTTTTTCTATGCGGGTATGTTTGTAATAGGTATTGCGTTCAAACTTGCCGCTGCATACGCGCAGGAAGGCTATCCTATCGCGGTGGCGCGGGTCGAGGTTGGCATGTATCTTAAAGATAAAGCCCGTGAACTTAGCCTCGTCAGGAGCCACTACACGCTTGTCTGTAGCGCGCGACTGTGGCTCTGGCGCTATGCGGATGAAGGTATCCAGCAGTTCCTTTACACCAAAATTGTTTACTGCAGAACCAAAAAACACCGGTGCTATCTTACCTTTCAGGTAGGCATCTGTATCCAGTTCACCATACACACCTTCCAGCAGTTCTACATCTTCGCGCAGTTGTTTGGCATCGCGCTCACCCACTTTTTCATCCAGCAGGCTATCGCTCAGGTCGGGTATCGGTACGGTATTGTCGTCCGTAGCCTTCTGGCTGGCGGTAAATAGGTTCAGGCTTTTATCGTACAGGTTGTACACCCCTTTAAATTCCTTGCCCATATTGATAGGCCATGAAAGCGGGTGCAGCGATATATTCAGTTCCTTTTCTATTTCGTCTATCAGGTCGAACGGGTATTTACCGTCACGGTCCATTTTATTTACAAATACGATAACCGGCGTATCTCGCATGCGGCACACTTCCATCAGGCGGCGGGTTTGTTCTTCCACCCCGTTCACGCTGTCTATCACCAGTATTACGCTATCCACAGCTGTAAGCGTACGGTAGGTATCTTCCGCAAAGTCTTTGTGGCCGGGTGTATCCAGCAGGTTTACCAGCACATCCTTATACTCAAAGCTCATTACCGATGTGGCAACCGAGATACCACGCTGGCGCTCTATTTCCATAAAGTCGCTGGTAGCGTGTTTCTTTATCTTATTGCTCTTTACGGCGCCTGCCACCTGTATGGCGCCACCAAACAGCAGCAGCTTTTCGGTAAGCGTGGTTTTACCGGCATCCGGGTGAGATATAATGGCAAATGTTCTGCGACGGCTGATTTCCTTTTCGTACATCGTGTATGGTTAAATCCTGCGGCGTGGGTTTCCCGCCTGCTAAAAAAGAGTGCAAAGTTCCGAAATATTGGGGACATATATATAGTAAAACTTTGCACCCTACAAAGTGCTTACAGTAGCCGGTTTTTCAACATTTCACCCACAATTTCCACATTCTCGTCCGCCAGACTTGACGCATAAGGTCATTATTTTACTTTTGTAGTCCGAGTAAAAAAAGTACCCCCAAGAATGGCCCGCTTACAAGACGACTTACTATACGACTTCAAGGAACAGAAAAATATGATATACAGCCAGCTTGAAGTGTTCGACCCATTGGGCACACAACTGAGCAAACCGGCTGCACAACGCCTTGTAAGCAAAGGCGCCCTCATATTTGCTGAAGTACTGGGGTATGTATTGGCTGCGGGTACTATTGCACTTGCGGTATTCCTTACTAAGCTTTATCCTTTTTATATTCTGGACGAACTGCGCTTTAAGAGCGAATACATTAAGCTGGGTTATATGAATGTGCAGATATTTCTTTTCTGCATTTATGTTTTTTTAGGTTTGATAGCCCTGTTGTTTTATGGGTTGGCACGCGCTATGCGCCACCTGCGCCTGAAGAATGACATACTGAGCTTTGCTGCCAAGAATATAAAAACACTGGTAGGCCAGCACCTGAAGCGCAAGGCCGCTATCGATACCATAGAGCAACGCCACTTCCTGGAACTGCCCGATATGCAGGGCGAAGGTGTAAGCAGTGTACGTGTCAACCAGGTACCCAATCCCGGTTACGACGAGGCTATATAGGCTGTGCTACCATGCAAAATGCAGGCACTGTTTCCAACTGCCTGATGATTGTTTCTCTTATTTCAAATCCATGTTCCTGTAAAACCTGTGTAGCTTCTGCTACCATCTGCTTTGTTATATCATAGGGCGGCTGGTGAAAGAGGTAAAAGCTGCCACCTTTCTTCAACAGCTTCCTGATACTATCCAGTTCTGTAGCCGGTGCCTTCCACAGGTTGGCTACATTAAAGGCAAATATCTTGCTGTATGATTTAGGCTTAAGTGTAGCATCGCTCAATGTACCGGTTATAAAATCGGCCTTGCCGCTTGCTACATAGCTTTCATGCTTGCCGGTGGCTTTTGCTATAGCCGTGCCCGACCTGTCTATAGCTGTATAGTGCCCCTTGCCAAGCTTTGGCAATAGCAATGATGCCAGCAATCCTGTACCACAACCTATTTCCAGCAGTGTATCAGCAGGTTGAACATCCAGCACATTGGCAGCCCATATAAAACGTTCCGGCATTTTCATATCAGGAAATTTACCTAATGTTTTGCATTCATTTCTCCGGTATATTTATAGTCCCAATAAATTTTTCTATGCCAGGGCTACCAGATATATTTCCTGAATTGCATACCCAGCGTCTCGATTTGATAGAGATAACTACGCAGCATCTGCAAGACCTGTACAACCTGTTTACCAACCCGCAGGTAACAGAGTTTTACCAGGTGATACCATTACAGGAACCAGGCGATGCGCAGAAGATAGTAGGTATGCTATCGCAACGATTTAAAGACAAAACAGGCATACGCTGGGGCATCACCCCAAAAGGCGAAAGCCACCTCATAGGCACTATAGGCTACAATACCTTTACCCGTGGCCACCGCAGCACGATAGCCTTTGCGCTGCTACCCGAATACTGGGGCAAGGGCTATATTACGGAAGCCATAGCTGCCATCGTTCAGTTTGGGTTTGATGTACTGAAGGTGAACCGTATAGAGGCCGAAGTATTGCCGGGAAATATGGCATCGGAAATTGTGCTGCGTAAAAACGGCTTTCACCACGAAGGCCTGCTGCGCCAATGGATGCTGTGGGATGATACCTACTACGACATCAACATGTATGCATTGCTGAAAGATGATATGAGCAATAAATAAAAAACTGCCACCCGTAGGATGGCAGTTGCAAACAACACTATAATAAACCCCTTTCTATTTATCCTTTATTATCCTTGTTGAAACTCAACATTCGCATTCAATTCTATCTCATCACTCAGCATAGCGTTGGGTGTCGATTCTGATATTTTAAAATCAGTACGTTTTATTTTACCGGTTACTTTAAAGCCCGCCACTTGTTTTTTATTCATCGGGTGGGTAACGGTGCCACGGTGTGTTACATCCAGCACCACAGGTTTGGTAACCCCATGCAGCGTCAGGTTGCCATACATTTTGTATTTGTTTGCGCCTGCTTTTTTCAGTGATGTGCTTTGGAAAGTAAGCTTAGGATATTTCTCTGCATCCAGGTAATCCGGTTTTTGCAGGTGCTCATCACGCATCGTGTTATCGGTGTTGATGGTTTTTACATCTGCGGTCAGCGTTACTTTGGCATCGCTGAAATCGGGCTTGGTAGCAGCCAGGTTCGCATCAAAATTTTTGAACAGTCCATCTACATCGCTTACGGAAAGGTGGGTGATGGTAAAGCCCAGTTTAGAATGTGCTTTGTCCAGGTTCCATGTTTGGGCTATGGCTGCCGATGACAGCATCGTAGCTGCCATAATTGTCATGATCTTCTTCATACGGTCTTGATTAAAGTTTTTATCTCAGACCACAAATGTATACATGTAACTACATGCAACTATCGCCGCTATCCTCCAGGATACCACCCTGTAGCGGCTATACGGGTATTTGCAAAAGATATAGACCTACGATAGGACAATGAGTAGCAAGCCGATAAGTGCCGGCAATGCCTGCACAAAGAAGATGCGCTTACTGGCTGTAGCAGCACCATACATACCTGCCACTGCCACACATGCCAGGAAGAAGGTGATGATATGTATACCCCATGCGGCATCCCGTACCAGCAATCCCCATACCAGCCCGGCAGCAAGAAAGCCATTATACAAACCCTGGTTGGCTGCCAGTGCCTTGGTGGGTGGAAATAGATGGGCAGGCAACGATTTGAATATTTTAGGGCCGCGGCTGGTCCATGCAAACATTTCAAACCACATGATGTAAAAATGTTCCAGCGCCACCAGTGCGGCTATTATTTTGATGATAGTTTCCATATACCTTTTTTGAATAGTACTCGTTTACAATATTGCGGCAAAAAGCATGCTAACAAATTACAATATAATAAAGCAAAAATGATGCATAGCTTCAAGCAAAAAGCAAGCACCGTTGAAGTAATGTTCTTTTTGGTTGAAGCAAAATCAAGCAAATCGAACCACATAACAAACAAACATAACAGTACATAACAAACAAAACAAACAGAAGATGATGATAAAATAAAAAAAATCGTCATCAAAATTTTTGTTTTCTATTTTAGTAATTTTAACTATTTTTGCTATTGTAAAATCATACACATGTTCGAAGCCATACAGCAAACCGCCGCATACATCCGCCAGCAGATAACCACTACGCCTGCCGTTGGCGTAATACTGGGCAGTGGCCTCGGCGGGCTGATAGACAGCGTGGAGATAACTGCTGAAATACCCTACGAGTCCATCCCAAATTTCCCCGTATCTACCGTAGAAGGCCATGCAGGCAAGCTGGTATTCGGCACGCTGGGCGGCAAGCAGGTGATGATGATGGCCGGCCGTTTTCACTACTACGAAGGCTATACGATGCAGGAAATAACTTTCCCCATCCGCGTGATGAAGGCGCTGGGCGTAGAAACCCTGTTCCTGAGCAATGCAGCCGGCGGTATGAACCCCAACTTCAAAGTAGGCGATATCATGCTGATAGACGACCATATCAACCTCTTCCCCACCCACCCGCTCACAGGGCCTAACGATGAGCGCCTCGGCACCCGTTTTCCCGATATGAGCGAACCTTACGACCATACCCTGCTGACGAAAGCAAAAGACATAGCTGCCGAGCAGAACCTGCACATACATACCGGCACCTACATAGGCCTGCAAGGCCCCACTTTTGAAACACCTGCGGAATACAAATGGCTGCACATCATAGGTGGCGATGCCGTAGGTATGAGCACCGTGCCTGAAAATATTGTGGCCAAACACAGCGGTATGCGCGTATTTGCCGCCAGCATCATTACCGACCTGGGTGTGACGGGGCAGGTACACAAAGTATCGCACGAAGAGGTACTGGCAGCCGCTAATGCAGCTGCACCCAAACTGGCAAGCCTCGTAGCTTCGCTTATATACAGAATGTAACTAACTTTGCCACCCTGTTGCTGACCGCTCGCGCTACATATCGTATTTTATTAACAAGCATAACCCTGCTGTGCTGCCATATGGCTGTGGGGCAGATACAGCCCCCCGGTGCACCGCCCAACCTGAATAACCCGCAAAACCAGCGCGATAGTAACCAGTTCAAACAAAGCAATACGACCGAGTGGAAGAATGAAACGGCACGTATCTATTATAGGCAGCTGTATTCCGACAAAGTATATATTCCCGATACTGCTATCCATACCTTTCACCGCAGGCTGGTAAACCAGCCCTGGCGCGATATAGGCAATAGCGGCAGTGCCGCCCGCAACCTGCTCTTTACCCCCGAAGACCGCACCGGCCCTACCCTTGGCTATCATGTTTTCGATCCATACCGTTTTGATGTAGACAGCCTGAATTACTACAATACCAATCGCGCCTATTCTGTATTCCAGTACCAGCTGGGCGGCAAGCAGGAACAACTGGCGGGCATCATGCATACCCAAAACATACGCCCCAACTGGAATGTGGCCATAGGGTACCGTAAAATAAACTCGCCGGGCAATTATAATATCCAGCGCACCAACCACGACAATGCTAACCTGAGCACACACTACCAAAGCAGGAACCTGCATTACGAGCTATATGGTGGCGTGGTATATAATAAAGAACAGCAGGATGAGAATGGTGGTATCCTGTACGACTCCCTGCTTACCGACCCTGCATTCAACGACAAGCGGACACTGCGGGTACGTTTTCAGAACGATGGCTTTGGCAATGTGGGCAATACGCGCCGCTCATCGGTGGGCAATACCATGCGCGATTATGCGGTAATGCTGCAACATGGCTATACCTGGGGACGTATTGATACCGTTTATAATGAAGACAGCACCCGCTTCAGCTTCGAACTTACCCCGCGTTTCAGCATCACACACCGCTTTGAAATGAGTGGCGAAAGACATACCTACAAAGACCTGCGGCCCGATTCGCTACGCTATGTAGATTTTTTCAACTATGCTTTTGTTGGCAATGGCAGCGATTCCGTACACAGCAGGCAGGAATGGTTTTTTGTAGATAACCGTTTTGCACTAAATGGCTTTCTGGGCAAACAAAGTAACCAACTGCAATTCAGCGCCGGCCTTGGCAACCGTATCGACAAGTTCAGAACTGCATATGTGGCCGGCGACGACCGCTATAATATCACCAGTAATTACATCATCGCCTCTCTTAAAAAAGAAGCCCTGCTGGAAGGCAAATGGTTTTATGGCGCTACCCTGCAAAGCTACCTGACGGGTGATGCAGCCGGCAATACGGCCCTGCAGGCCAATGTAGGTAAAGAGATAGGCACACTGGGCAGCATATCGGCAGGTGCATCGCAAAACATCAATAATGCACCATATAATTACACTACTTATTACAACCAATTCGATACCATCACCCGCAGCTTTGCTAAAGAAAGCGTGACGCAGATATACGGCCTGCTGCAAAGCGATAGATTGAAGTTTACCGCAGGCATCCGCAATTATCTCGTCAATAATTACATATACCTCAACGCACAACAACTGCCCGACCAATATGCCACTACCTTCAACCTGACACAGGTATGGCTGCGTAAGGCATTTACATGGCGCATATGGATATTAGATAACGAGATTACTTATCAGCAGCCTACCGCCGGTGCACCTGTCAACATACCACAGTTATTAGGCAGGCATCAGTTGAGCCTGGAAGCCCCGGTATTCAAAAAAGCATTGTGGATAGCTACGGGTGTGGAAGTGCGCTACCATAGCAGTTACACACCTGCAGGCTACAGCCCCTTCTTCAACCGCTTTTATTATCAGAACACCTACACGGTATCGAACACACCTGAGGCAAGCTTCTTCTTCAACTTCAGGATAAAACGCTTCCGTGCCTACCTGATGGCCGATCAATTGCAACAGCTGTTTGGCAATAGCACCGTAATAGCCCCCGGCTATGCTGCTCAAAACTTTATGATACGCTTCGGCTTCCACTGGACACTCATCAACTAACCCGTTACATTCACATAGCCGGTTCAGCCATTTGTCATTTATTGTGGCAAGTACCAAACCTTTTTCCTGCATAGCCGTCTTATTCCTGTAAATAGCCTGGATGAAAAAACTTTTTACATACCTCTTTTTTAGTTGCCTTTCCGTACCAGCCATAGCTGCAGACACCACCAAAGTGCTTTTCATTGGCAATAGCTTTACGGCTACGCACGATGTTCCGCAGATGGTAAAAGGCTTTGCCGATGCAGCAGGATTACCGATGAAAATCATGTCGCATGCACCGGGCGGTATCAGTGTGGGTGATGTAAGCCAGGGTACCATGGCACATATGAATAACCCTACCGTGTTCGACCTGATACGTAGCGACAACTGGAACTACGTAGTATTACAAGATAACCAGGGCCGCTTTGTAGATGGCGGTGGCAATTTCCCCAATCCCGCACAAAGCAAGGTGGTAGATGGCCACATTAAGATACGCGACTCTATGCGGAAGCATAACCCCTGTGCCCGTATGCTACTGTTTTCTGGCTGGGCATGGAAGGATGGCTACCCCGGCCTGGGCGATGGCGTAAAACTGATAAATAACATATACGAGAATTATTATTTTCTGAATAAAACGGCTAATGAGGTGATAACACCTATTGGCCTTGCATGGCTGCGCGCCAAAGTGCAGTTGCCTGCTATAGACCTGTGGGGCCCTGATGGTGCGCACCAGTCTGTGGAAGGGAGCTATCTTACCGGGGCAGTGATATTCTCGTCTATCTACCGTATGGATATAGCCAACAATGCATTTACCGGTGGCGTAGACCCTGTTTCTGCCGGAAAGATGCGCGCTATAGCTGCGGCTACTGTAAACGATAGCCTTACCGGCACTAAACTGTCTCAGTACATACCCACCATCAGCTATGCAGGCACCGTGCTTACTGCCAGCACCGGCTACACCAAATACGAATGGTTTAAAAACGGCGCATTGGTAGCTACCACTACGGCAAACACCTATACCGCAGGCCCGGCAGGTACCGATTGCTACCAGGTAATGGTGACGGATAATAAGAACTGTAAACAGCGTTCTGCATTGGTTTGTAAAGCCACCACCATTTCCGTAGGCCGTGTAGCGCAGGTGCACGAGCTTTCTATCAGCCCCAACCCTGCGGCAGATAGGATACAGATAACCATGAGCACCGCATCGGCCACATCAAAAAAATATACTATAACAGATATAACCGGCCATGTATTAGCTACCGGCACCTTCACGGGCGAGAAAATGGATGTTACCGTA
>DASWWE010000143.1:0-9102 GCA_036406055.1 Flavipsychrobacter sp.
AAAGCAACAGGTATTATTCTTTCACCCTATGGACGATGCTGCATTGCAGGCATTATCGGAACCGTGGGAAGAGATAACTATACGTCGTAAGCAGTTATTGACCCGCACCGGTGAAACAGAAAAATACCTGTACCTGGTACTGGAGGGCATACAGCGTGCCTATTATGAACACAATGGCAAAGAAGCTACGCTGGTATTCTCTTACGCGCCGTCTTTTTCAGGTGTCATTGATAGTTTTTTTACCCAAACCCCCTCGAAATATCACCTGGAAACCATCACAGCCAGTAAGCTGCTACGTATACACTACAACGATATAATGGCACTCATCCGGGAATACCGGTCCATAGAAACATGGGTGCGCATAGCGCTTACACAGGTGCTGTCGGGTACCCTGCAACGGCAGGTAGAGATCATGAGCTATAGCGCCGAAGAGAAGTTTAAAACCCTGCTGCACCGTAGCCCGCATGTGCTCAACCTGATACCGCATAAATACCTTGCATCCTACATTGGTGTGGATCCCACTACTTTCAGTAAGCTCTTAGCTACCGTAAAGTTGTAGTGGTATTTTGATAATAATCTTGGTATAGGCCAAGATTTGTGTACTTACTGCCTGTTACTTTTGCCTAAATAGATAAGCCATGCCTACGTTCGTAACGCAAGACCTGCTGAATAGCCTTGAAAATGATGTGAAGCAAATGCTGGATAAAGCAAAGTCGCTACATGTATTTGATGGTACTATGCTGAACACACCACCGGCACCGGGTAAATGGAGCATACTGCAGGTAATGGAACACCTGAATAGCTATAATCGTTATTATTTGCCCGAACTGGAAAGTGCCCTGCAACGTGGCAAACAAACCGGTATCTCTTTTAACACGCAATTCAAATCGGGCTGGTTTGGCGATTATTTCACTAAAATGATGATGCCGGGTGAGGGTGGCAAGATATCTAACAAAATGAATGCGCCTAAAGATCACCGGCCAGTAGCAAAATTGGATGCTCATAAAGTGATAAGCGAATTCCTGGCGGGAGAACAAAAGCTGATAAGCCTGTTGCAGATGGCTTTGGATACCGATATGGGTAAATTAAGGTTGCCCATCAGCATTAGCAGGCTGATAAAATTGAAAGCCGGTGATACCTTCCGTTTCCTGATAGCACACCAGCAACGTCACTTTGTACAGTTGCAAAATGCTATGAATGTATTAGAGCTTAATAAATCTGCGGCCTACACAGCCTAACCCTGCCTTTATTTATTAACTTAGTTGTGCTTTTTTAAAAAGAAATATAATGGCACAGCTAATAAGGAAGGAAGATGCATTGGAGTATCATAAGAAGGGAAGGCCGGGGAAGATAGAAGTTATTCCTACCAAAGAGACCAAAACACAGCGCGACCTGGCACTGGCGTATTCCCCTGGTGTAGCAGAGCCTTGTAAAGAGATACATGAAAAGCCGGAAACGGTTTACGACTATACCGCCAAAGGAAACCTGGTAGCGGTTATCAGTAATGGTACGGCAGTATTGGGTCTGGGTGATATAGGCCCCGAGGCCAGTAAGCCGGTAATGGAAGGTAAAGGCCTCCTGTTCAAAATATTTGCAGATATAGATGTTTTTGACATAGAACTGAACTCGACCGATATAGACCATTTTGTATCGGTAGTGAAGGCTTTGGAGCCTACGTTTGGTGGCATCAACCTGGAAGATATTAAGGCACCTGAATGCTTTGAAATAGAAACGAGGCTGAAGAAGGAATTGAGCATACCCATCATGCACGATGACCAGCATGGTACCGCCATCATATCAGGTGCAGCATTGCTGAATGCATTGGAACTGGTAAAAAAAGATATAGCCAAAGTGAAGTTTGTAGTAAGTGGTGCAGGTGCATCGGCTATTTCCTGCTGTAAGATATACATAGCGTTGGGGGCAGATGTAAAGAACATCTACATGTTTGACAGTAAGGGTTTGATAACTGCTAATCGTACCGACCTTGACGAGAACAAGAAACTATTTGCCAACCCTACTACCGACGAAACACTGGCGGAAGCTATGAAGGGTGCAGATGTATTTATTGGCCTGTCTAAGGGCAATATCCTTTCCCAGGACATGGTGAAGAGCATGGCAGATGACCCTATTGTGTTTGCCCTTGCCAACCCTGACCCGGAGATACCTTATGAAGATGCCATAGCGGCAAGGCCCGATGTGATAATGGCAACAGGGCGTAGTGATTATCCTAACCAGGTGAATAATGTGCTGGGCTTCCCATACATCTTCCGTGGTGCATTGGATGTACGTGCTACTTCTATCAACGAAGAAATGAAACTGGCGGCAGTAAAAGCTTTGGCAACACTTGCCAAAGAGCCGGTACCCGATATAGTGAATGTGGCTTATAATGAAAAGAGTCTGCGTTATGGCCCAACTTACATTATACCAAAGCCTATAGATCCACGCCTGCTGGTAACGGTAGCACCTGCGGTAGCTAAGGCTGCTATAGAGAGTGGAGTAGCGCGTAAGCCCATTACCGATTGGGAGGCTTATGAAGCAGAACTGTATCGCCGTTTAGGTTCCGATGATAACCTGTTGCGTTTTATCATCAACAAAGCGAAGCAAAACCCTAAACGTGTAGTATTTGCGGAAGCAGAGAATCTGAAAGTGCTGAAAGCGGCACAGATAGTGAAGGATGAAGGCATAGCTATACCTATACTGTTGGGCGAAGAGAAGAAGATACGTGAACTGATAGATGCCAATAACTTGCAACTGAATGATGTTACCATTATAGACCCGCGTAGCGATGAGCAGGCAGATACACGTGATAAATACGGTGCACTCTTCTTCTGGAAACGTCACCGCCGTGGGTATAATATGTATGAAGCGCGTAAGATAATGCGTGAGCGTACGTACTTCGGTTGTATGATGGTAGAGACGAATGAGGCAGATGCATTGATATCGGGCCTTACCCGTCAATATCCTAATACGCTGCGCCCAGCACTGGAGATAATAGGTATGGAAGAGAATGCACAACGTGTGGCGGGTATGTATATCATGCTGACCAAGAAAGGTCCTTTGTTCTTTGCCGATACTACGGTTAACTTCAGCCCGACGGAAGATGAACTGATAGATATAACACTACAGACTGCCCGTGCGGTAGAACACCTGAATATTAAGCCACGTATAGCTATGCTGTCTTACTCCAACTTTGGTAGTAGTGTGTCGCCCGAGGCTATTACAGCACGTAATGCCGTAGCACGCATCAAAAATATGCACCCTGAACTGGTGATAGATGGTGAGATGCAGGCTGGTGTGGCATTCAATAAAGACCTGTTGCGCGAAAACTATCCCTTCTCCGACCTGGTGAATGAATCGCCCAATACACTGATATTCCCTAACCTGGCTGCGGGTAATATTGCCTACCACTTATTGCAAGAGGTAGGTGGTGCCGAAGCGGTAGGGCCTATACTGCTGGGCTTAAAGAAGCCGGTACATGTACTGCAATTAGGTAGTAGTGTAAGGCAGATAGTGAATATGGTAGCACTGGCAGTGGTAGATGCACAGGTAAAAGAAGCTAACAACGAGAAGCAGTGAGTGTAAAGCGTATAGCCATTATTGGTGCGGGTGCTTCGGGGTGCTTTGCTGCGGCGAATATACCACATGCTGCCGGCCATGAAGTGACTGTGTTTGAGAAGACAGGTAAGGTGCTGCAAAAGGTGCGCATATCGGGTGGGGGCAGGTGCAATACCACCCATGCCCTGTTTGATGTGCCGGAACTGATAACCCGTTATCCTCGTGGCAAACAACTGCTGAAGAAATCGCTGTACCATTTTACACCACAGGATACTATAGACTGGTTTGGGGAAAGAGGGGTGCGCCTGAAGGTAGAACCTGATGGCCGTATGTTCCCGATAACGGATAGCTCTGAAACCATTATAGAGTGTATATGGAAGGAAATGATGCGCCAGAAGGTGAACGTAGTGTATAATAAAAGTGTAGAGCGGATAGAGAAGACAGGAGAAATATTTACCATGCACTTTGCAGATGGTACCACTTACAATGCTGATAAGATACTAATAGCCTGTGGTGGTTTCCCGAAAGATAGCCAGTACCATTGGCTTACATCATTAGGTCATACTATAGCCAGTCCTGTGCCCTCGCTGTTTACATTCAATATGCCGAAGCACCCGATAACCCAACTGATGGGTGTAAGTGTGCCTGTGGCGACAGTAAAAATAGCCGGTACTAAGATGCAGGAGCGTGGTCCGGTACTTATTACCCACTGGGGATTGAGTGGGCCTGCTGTGCTGCGTACATCTGCATGGGGGGCAAGGGAACTGCATGAACGTAATTATGATTTCAACATCGTCATCAATTGGCTGGATGATATGAGTGAGGCCGACCTGCGTGATGAACTGGTGAACATACGTAAGGAGCAGGGCAAGCAATTTGTAGCATTTAAGAATCCATTTGAACTGCCTAAGCGACTGTGGGAATATATGCTGGATAAATGCGGGGTAGGCGAAGACATACGCTGGGGCGACCTGCCTGCTACTGCCCAGAATAAACTAATAGAAACCCTGATACGCGATGTATATAGCATAAAAGGGAAGACAACCTATAAGGAAGAATTTGTAACATCGGGTGGCATCAAGCTATCTGAAATAGACCCGCAAACCATGCAGAGCCGCATGATACCCGGCCTCTACTTCTCCGGAGAGATAATGGATGTAGATGGTATCACCGGTGGCTTCAACTTCCAACATGCCTGGAGTAGCGGGTATATAGCTGCGAAGAGTATGGTGGAGGGGTGACCTATTAATCGTAAAAGTTCGCCCATTCGTAAGGTTGAGGATTATTCAATTTATAGACCATTTGCTCCCGTTCGGTCAATGTGGCATAATACTTCCCAAATGTTATTATGTAGTCTTCGCCTTTCCCCATTCGCCAAAACATATCATGATTACTAAACTCTGGAAACATTAACCAAGGTGGTTGAAAGGAATTATCGAGCGGTTTGAAAGGACCGAACTCTTTTAAGAAGTCTCTCACTTCCATTAATGCAAAGCCAAGCAAATTCAGTCCCCGCCAAGCATAAATATTCTCAATGTCATTACTGTCTTGCGACAGTCCAATTCCCCATATTGTATCAACAGGGCTCGCTTCAACTAAAACCCTATTGTCTGTATTCAAAAGGTAATCTGCCAATTGTGGGTGTTGATTGAATTTATGAATGTTGCCCAGTTTTACAATTTCAAACTTTTTCGCATTCCAAATGTCGTCATCATAACCTATCACTTGCCTGCCTAGTTCTTTTGCCTCACCTGGTTTATTACAGTTGATTATTTTATCAAAAACATCTTGGTCATTAAATAGAAGGGCTTTGTGAGCCATCATCCAATGTTCGGCTGTCTTATATGTGATGTTATTAACGGTAAAAGGACTTTCATACCATTGACTAAAACAAAATTTACCTACCTCTTCATTAGTGGTGTTGGTATGGCCCCAGAAGAATATGTATTTTATAAGGCTATTATTTTCAAATCTTTCAATCAACCAATTGATGTCGTAATGTGTTGCCATTTACCGATAGTTAGGATAATAAAGATAAAAATTGAGGTGTTGAATACTCGCGGGTTTCCGGAAATTAATATCATCCTCACTCCCTCCTCACATCCAGCACATCTCACAGTGCATTGCCTAAGATATTGAAGGGATATACTACCACTCCAACATTTTCTTCTTCCAAAATAGTAGAGCCATGATATTCATCAAGAAACAAAGCCCGACAAGTACAAATCCAAGTTGTTTTTGAAATGCACTCCTAACGAAATAGGGCTGTTCATCTTTGTCAATAAACTGCGTGAATCTATTTAGTCCTTCATTTTGAGTATTCGTAGTTTCATAACAATAAATATCAATCGTATCGCCAACTTTTAAATCATCAATTCTTTTGTCCGTTGGCTTACTATTAGGTTCGTAAATTTCAAATACATAGGGATACGTATCAATTTTTAGGTATCTATATTCACCTTTGTGTCTTATCGGAAGATTTTGATACTCTTTAGCTAAGTATTCTACTGTTCCGGTGTGTTTATCATATTCTGCCTTGTCTTTCGAGTTATTCACAATGACAAAGATTCCAAGCCCGAGTACTATAACAGAAGCTAAGATTACTCCGCGAACGCTGATTATTATTGGTATAAACATTCTTTAGGTTATTATTTTAATCACTCCCCCTCACGTCCAGCACATCTCTCAGTGCATTGCCTAAGATGTTAAAGGCATATACCAGCAGCATAATGGCGATGCCGGGGATGATGGCGAGGAAAGGACGGTTGGTAAGCAGGAAGTTGTAGTGTTCTTTTATCATGAGTCCCCAGGAGGGTTGGGGTGGCTGCACGCCGATGCCAAGGAAGCTAAGACCTGCTTCGATGAGTATCGCGGTGGCAAAGTTGCCCGCTGCTATTACCATGATGGGCCCTGCTATATTGGGTAGTATATGGCGGAAGATGATGCGCATATCGTTCAGCCCTAATGCCTTGGCTGCTGTTATATACTCCATTTCTTTCAGCACCATTACCTGCCCGCGAATGAGCCTTGCTGCGCTTACCCACATCGTTAAGCCTATGGCTATGAATATCTCCCAGAAACCTTTACCGATGGTGAGCGTAATGGCAAATACCAATAGCAGTGTAGGTATGGCCCATAGTATATTGATGACCCACATCACCATATTATCTACCACACCACCGTAATAACCGGCTATAGAACCCAGCACAATGCCGATGGTAAGCGATAACACCACCGCTACGATACCTACCGATATACTGACCCTGGCACCTATTACCAATCTTGAAAGAATATCCCTACCGTATCTGTCTGTACCCAGGTGGAAGGTATAGGTTTGTAACTGGTGCTTTTCTATGTATGCCTGTTGTTGTGCTTGTGAGAGGTTTTGCTGGTCGGTGAGTAATAGTTCTTTTAGCGAATACGAAAGCGTATCCTGCATGCCTTCATCTATGTAGTGATGTACGATGAGCTTATCGCCTGAAAAAGCATAACTATTCACCGGTATGGCTTTGTACGGAGAAGGGGTACCACCAAACCACGAAGACCAGTTGCTTTCTGCCTGTAGCGATACACTTTTGGGTATCAGTAATAGCTTCTTGCTAAAGCCCGGAGGCCTGGCACCCAGCTCTACTATCATACGGTTGGCATAAGGGGTACGGTCGGGGATGAGCAGGTAGGCAAATACCGCTACCATACAGGTGAGTATGATGATACCTACCGATATAGCTACCGATGGTTTGCGTAACAATTTCCTTAAAATGCTATCCTCTTTCGCCATGATTACAGCCCGTGCGTACTCACAAGGTACACCAGTCCGGCTAATGTTACAGCACCCAGTTTCAGTTCACGATGGTTTACCTGTTCAAATACATCATTGCGGGTATGGTGCAGGTCGAAGTAGCGTTGCGGGTCGGGTAGCAGTCCGGCTACGGGTACGCCCTGCCTTTGGAGCAGGCTGATATCCACACCACCTTCTTCATGCTCAAAATCGTACACACCATATGGGTAGAACAGCTTGCGGTAAGCCAGTATCTTTTCCTTCTTCTCCGGTTTCATATCCAGACCTATGCCACGTGGAGAGAAACCACCGGCATCGCTTTCTATAGCCAGTATATGGTTTTCCTTTCTGGCTTTGGCGCTATCGGCATAGGCATAGCCACCTTTCACACCGTTCTCTTCGTTCATAAACAGTACGGCACGTATGGTATATTTCGGGCGGATGCCCAATGCTTTCAGGGTTCGTATTACCTCTATGCTCTGCACACAGCCGGCCCCATCGTCATGCGCCCCTTCACCTACATCCCAGGAATCGAGGTGGCCACTTACCAGTACTATCTTTTCCGGATGCTCGGTACCTGTTATTTCACCTATCACATTGTAAGAGCGTACCATGCCCAACATCTTGCAGGTAGACTGTATCTCGGCACTTACGCCGCCTTTCCTGCATTCTTTTTCCAGCAGATTGGCTGTCATGTTACCAACGGCTACGGCAGGTATGGGCTTTACGGTATCGGCATAGCGCATAGAGCCGGTATGCGGATGGTCGTCTTCACCGGTGGATACCGAACGGATGATAACACCAGCAGCACCTTTTGCAGCGGCTACATTGGGTGCCAGCCAGCGATACTTACCGGCATCGCCATAACCTTCGAAGGTATTAATGATGTCCTGCCTGAAACGGTAGTTGAAGAAGATGATGTTGCCCTTTATGTCCTTCTCATCCAGCTTGTTGAATTCAGCTATATCATTCACCATCACTACGGCTGCCTGCATGGGCTTGCCTTCGGTACCCACCGTGTTACCAATCGATAGCATGGGCACTTCCTTAAAACTCTTATCGCCCTTAAAGCGGAGGCTTAGCTTTTCCTGTCCGCGTACCCAGTGTGGCACATCTACGGGTTGCAGCCATACCTTGTCGGCACCGGCTTGTTCCAGTGCTTTCTGTCCCCATTTTACAGCCTCGGCAGCTTGTGGCGTACCGCTCAGGCGGTGGCCTATGGTCTTACACAATACCCTCAGGTTTTCGTAGCAGGTACCATGCAGCATTATCTCATCGGCTATGCGTTTGAACATTACAGAATCGCTCTGTGCCTGTGTGTGCAGGAATGCACAGCAGAGTACAGCCGTCAGCAGTTTCACCTTCATGTCATAAAAATATAAAAACCTTAACTACCGGCAGGGGTATTTAAAGTGGTAATTTGCAGGGCATTACATTATATTTGTACCTACACGCATTAATAAAAACAAGTATGAATAAAACATTTACCCTTCTGACTTTGGCTACGGCTACCTTCCTTTTTACCCAATGCAGCACCAAAAAAGCTACCACCTCTGCACCATCAACAGCCACTATAGAAAAGCACTATAGCGAAGCCGAACTGGCCGAGGGTAAAACCATATGGCAGGAAAAGTGTTCAAAATGTCACAAGCTATATCTGCCTGAATCGCACACGGCAGCAAAATGGAACCCCATACTGGCACGCATGACCAAAAAAGCAAAGCTGGATGAGCAGCAGAGCGCACTGGTAACGGCCTATGTGCTGGCAA
>DASWWE010000144.1:0-4427 GCA_036406055.1 Flavipsychrobacter sp.
TCTATTGTTTTCTTGTTTATGTAATGGTTAGACTTGCTTAATGCTTTTAGCATTGTCTCCATCGCTTCATATCGAAGCGCTCCATCCTTAAACACGTCATATTTTATAAGCTGTTTGCAAAAAGTTTCAAAGAAGTATGGAGATACCGCTATGTTTATTTCTGCACCATAATCGGCCAGCTTTATATTGTAGTAATATTCCAGGTAGGCATACTCAGGAGATGAAAGTACTCTTGCAGTGATATAGATGACCTCACGCCCATCCGGCAGGCTAATGATAATATCTTTAAAATCTTCTCCTTTAGTTTCAGGGTTAAGCGGCAGCGGGTCATATTCCGGTTGGCTAACTACGGGAATGGTAGGGGCTTTGGTGCCCGATGTTTCATACAGGGCATATACTTTTCCAGTATGCAAAATCTGCCCTTTATCCGGAACAACATTTTGTGCTTTACCCATGACTGGGAACAACAGCATGCATATAAAAATGAAACTGCGCATAGGCTTAGCTATATATCAAATATACGATATCTGCTATGCGAGTGAACAAGGGTGTGTCAAAATCCCATACCTAATCCCACTTCTACCAATTCGGCCTCGGTACCATGGGTTTTAAGATACGCGTGCGTACTCAGCTCTTTCAGAATACCTTTCTCATTTTGTATCAAGTACACATTGCCGCCCAGTTTTTCGTATATCTTGTTCTTAGATAGCTCGTTATGTTTCAGGTAATATCCCACCTGCAATACAATGCCCACCCGGCCAAACAGGAACTCATTACCCACAAATAGGCTGCTCTTCCACGAGTTTTGGGCTTCCTTTCCGGGATTTATCTCATTGTTTTTCTGGAAACGGTACACATGGGTATAGTAGGCATAGTCTACACCCAGCAATAGTTTGTTTTTACCCAGGTAGCGCCTGCTGGCAAAAAGAGAGGCAAGATATACCGGGTACATCGGCCCGTTCGATGCAGATATTTCAGTCCCTGCCAAGCTCATGCGCATTTGTACCAACACTCTGTTTTTTAGTTTCGGAATGTTTTTAACTATCCGTTCCGGCCTTGATGTAACGGGGAAATATCGTAAGCCGACGTTAACACCATATTTGTTGATGCCCAGGTTTGGGTGTCTGAGCGTGGCGTTGGATATATGGGCAAAGTTGACACCTACCTGCATATCCAGATGTTCGTTCATATGATACCTAAGGTCGGTAGAGAAATAGGAGTAATTGTTCATGCGGCTGCCGATGGCGGTATTCAAAGTATCCCAGCCCGGCACACGTTCAAAGCGCTTGGTGATATATGCAATACCAAAGCCTGCCTTGGCGGTCCATTCCACTTTCCTCCCCCTGATGATAGGTATCTGCAAATTAGGATACAGGCTTACAGCGCGGCCGTAAACAGAATCATTATCATAGCGGGTATAAGCTACAGCCATACCCAGCAGCGGGTAGTGCCTGCGCTGATGCCATGTTTTGCGTCCATCAGTTTGTTGTATAAAGTTCAGTTCTACGCCGGGTATATAATTAGAGAGGTCGGCCC
Source organism: Flavipsychrobacter sp. (assembly GCA_036406055.1). Taxonomy (GTDB): domain Bacteria; phylum Bacteroidota; class Bacteroidia; order Chitinophagales; family Chitinophagaceae; genus Polluticoccus. Next base: position 1,537 of record DASWWE010000144.1, read on the forward strand.
GCATTTTAGCAGAATGCTTAAAGCCATTGGCAGCCATATAATTGGCCTCAATACCAAAACCTGCCCAGGGTTTATTTTCCTGTGCATGGCCAACAGAAAGTGTAGCAGCCAAACATAACATGGTCAATAGGCAGCGACGCATACGATAACTCATTGAAACTGTGAATAATTGGCTAAATAAGACAACGGTTGTAGGCAAATATAGTTTTCCCCCCGCCAAACATGTAACTTTGACATCAATTTTTACCATGCGCCGCTTAGCTGCCATACTTTTCCGTTCATTTCTTCAGGGCCTGCTGATACTCAGTCCCATAGCCATTACGGCCTATGTTATATACATAGTGTTCGATAGTGTGGATAGCCTGGTGCCGTGGGTGCCACGTGGACTGGGGTTTCTGCTTATCATATGTGCGGTAACCTTTATTGGCTACATGGGTACGCGCTTCTTTCTTGGTAAGATGCTTTTCGATGCATTCGATCATCTGCTGCAGCACATACCAGGTATCAAATACATTTACTCTTCCATCAAAGATGTGATGGGATCCTTTGTGGGCGATAAAAAAAGGTTTAACAAACCGGTATGGGTTTGTATCAATCATAATCCCGAAGTTTGGCGTATAGGGTTTATGACCCAGAAAGACCTAAGCTATATGGGCATGGGCGATAAAATATCCGTTTACCTGCCGCATGCCTATGCCGTTTCGGGCTATGTAATAGTTGTAGAAATAAGAAACATAAAACCGGTTACGGAAATGACAGCCGCCGAGGCAATGAAGTTTGCTGTGAGTGGTGGTATTACAGGACTGGAAGAAGCAGATAAAACCCATGACAGGAAATAAACGAATGCTCAATTTCAACTCCGGCCCGGCGGCCCTGCCCGAAAGTGTTTTGCAGGAAGCTGCAAAGGCGTTGGTTAACTACAATGATACAGGGCTGTCCATACTCAGCATCCCGCATCGCGGCCATTTATTTCAGGCCATACTCGATGAAAGCCGCCGGTTGGTTCATGAGCTTTGTGGCCTTGATGATAGCTACGAAGTATTGTGGATGCATGGAGGAGGTCGCCTGCAGTTTTGCATGGTTCCCATGAATTTCCTGTCGCCCAACCACGCAGCGGGGTATATAGATAGCGGCCATTGGTCGAAAGAGGCAATGGATTATGCACGCCATTACGGCGATATCATGATGCTATCATCATCGGCCGAAGATAATTATTGCTGCCTGCCCGAATGGCCGGAAGTTATTTCCAAAGCATTATCCTACGTACACGTTACTACCAATAATACTATATATGGTACACAATGGTCTAAGCTGCCTAAAACAGCCGCGCCCCTGGTAGCCGATATGAGCAGCGATATTTTCAGCCGGGCAATAGATTATACAAACTGCAGCATGTTCTACGCAGTAGCGCAAAAGAATATAGGTCCTGCCGGGGCTACACTTGTAGTCATTAAAAAAGACTTGCTGAAAAAAGCCAATCACGATTTGCCGCCCATGCTCAGCTATACAGCGCATGTTAATAAAGGTTCGGTATTGAATACACCGCCGGTATTTGCCATCTATGTTTCGATGCTGATGTTGCGCTGGACGAAGGAACGAGGCATAGCAGGCATAGAAGGAGAGAATAATGCAAAGGCAGCAGCTTTGTACCAGGAAATAGACCGCAACTCTTTATTTTACGGGGTAGCTAAAAAAGAAGACCGCAGTAAAATGAATGCCTGCTTTGCAGCACATAATAAAGCACATGAAAAAGCTTTTATAGAGTTCTGTGCGAAGCAAAATATTACAGGTATAGAAGGTCACCGCTCGATAGGCGGATTAAGGGCATCGCTTTACAATTCCGTATCTCTTGACGATGTGAAACAACTGGTAGCTACAATGCAGGCATTTGAAAAACTACATTCATAACGATAAACACAAACCAACATACTAAATGGCAAAGATTACCCCCTTTAAAGGATTAAGACCTAAAAAAGAATTAGCAGATAAGGTAGCCACCCTGCCCTACGATGTAGTAAGTGTGGAAGAAGCGCGTGCATTCAAAAACAATCCATATCATTTTTATCATGTTACCCGTTCTGAGATAGACCTGCCCGCAGGTATAGATGTACACAGCCTTCAGGTATATGAAAAAGCAAAAGAAAACCTGGATTGTATGGTGGAAGATAAAATTATGTTCCAGGATGATGAACCATGCTATTACATTTACCAGCTGGTGATGGATGGCCGTTCTCAAACAGGTTTGGTTTGCGGGTCTTCAATAGATGACTACAATAAAGGCATTATAAAAAAGCACGAGTTTACCCGTCCTGAGAAGGAACTGGACCGTATTAACCATATAAAGCATACACGTGCACAAACCGGTATCGTGTTCCTGGCATATAATGATAACGAAGACATCAATAAAATAATAGAAGACTGGAAAGCAAGCCACCAGCCTGAATACGATTTCACGGCTGAAGATGGCATCCGCCATACTGTATGGGTGGTAAACGACTATCCTAAAGTATCTACCATTACACAAATATTCGACCAGCAAGTACCTGCTACATACATAGCCGATGGCCATCATCGGGCTGCATCGGCGGCACGTGTAGCTGAAGAGATGAATGAGAGCGGCCTGAATATTACGGGTGAAGAATCATTCAATTATTTTATCACCTGCATTTTCCCCGAAAGCCAGCTGAAGATCATGGATTACAACCGCGTGGTAAAAGACCTGAATGGTATGAGTGCTGCAGCATTTCTTGATGCATTGAAAAAAGATTTTGAAGTATCTACGCCGGTAAAAGAAGCCATAAAGCCTGCACAACCTCACGAGTTTGGTATGTACCTTTCCGGCAATTGGTACAAACTGACGGCGAAACCCGGAACATTCACTGCAGACCCTA
>DASWWE010000145.1:0-29719 GCA_036406055.1 Flavipsychrobacter sp.
AATTAGAAGTATTGGTACTCGCTTGTCTTATCAACAACATCAAGACATTCGAGCCAGGATTTAATGATATTTACATTGATACCATCGCTGAAACATTCGAGAATTATGACTGTACTGCGCATGACATAGATGCAGCCCTTACAAATTTACATAATAAAAGATGGGTTGAATTCTACGTTGACGAAGAGAGGAATGAGTTCACCTATCAGGCAGACTTGCTGGAATTGACAAAAGCAGGGTTATATATTCCTGATAATGATATTACAACTTCAATGATAAATCAGTTAAGTGGTAACTGATAGTTTATTAAAGGTCAATCAATCATATTCCTAAAAAAGGGACACTCAATGTATAAATAAAGGAGATACGTGTTATACGTTGAGTGTCTCTTTTTCAGTATCCTACTGGACATATGTCTTGTAGTTCAAGTCCTGTATCCGCTCTGCAATATTTTCAGGGGTTAAACTGAAATTTCTGCAAACAGTTTTGACTGACAATCCGGATACTTTTGAAATATTTGTCTGATTTATCTTCTTACCGGTTCTTGTCAATTGTTCCCTGGCATCAGTTATCTTTTTGACCGAAGCGTATTTCTTTATTAGCCCGTTAATCTTGTTGGCAATTCTCCTTCGCTCATCACCAGTTAGTTTAAAGTTACGGTTGAAGTGAATTGTTTTAGATTGAAGCGTGATATTGATTTCACCCGTTTCGATGACATGCTGGTATGCAGCTTCAACAGTTCGCAGCATTTCTCTTCTGTACATCTTCTGTTTAGTATGTTCTTCATTTACATAATTAATGAAAGACTGGATTGTCAATAAATCCATATCGGGATTGTTGTACATTATTCCGTTTACCAATCCTCTGAATACACTGTGTTTTCTTCCATCTTCAATTAACTTAGGCACGTATACTCGAAAATAGTCCATTGGCTCTATAGTGAAGAGACTGTCTCCATCATATTCGTATGAAGTCCATTTTATCTTTTTCAGTACTTCATCAATAGGTAAAAAAGGGACACTCAACGTATAACACGTATCTCTCTTATTTATACATTGAGTGTCTCTTTTTTTTACTGATGTATTTAGTATTTCTGATGGTATGTTTATGGTTGAACTACTAAGATTAACATATAGACTTGGGTCATAGGGAATGAACTGACTTCTGTTTATGTTCTTACAACTCAGGTCTGTCTTTATATCTTTGAATATAGACATCTGAACATAGTTATATACAGATTCGTAGTTGTCAGCGTTCAAACCTTCAACCTTTATGTAAAAGAATAAACCTCTTCCTCCGATAGATTTTCCTAAAATGTGTATCATGTCTATGTAATTCGTTATCAGATACTTTTTATAGTGGTCTAAATCACCGATTAAATCCTGTGCATCTATATCAAAGTACAAGTACCCGGACAATTGGATAAGTTCATTTTTAGTCTTACCGTTTCGGAATAAGCCGGCAGGGGTGATACATGGCATTGCCTCTTTCAGTTTATGATAAGCATCCGATTTATAGACCGTATTATGAAGCTGCAGAATATTATCCTTTTGAGGATGAAAACGGATTGTTTGTATGAGGTCTTGAACTGTAAAGACTTTACTGTACTGTTTAGCTTTTATCGAATCATAATATCCGAACATTTATAAAATAAAAAAGCCGGCGAGCTGAGACACTTCACCGGCCTGGTTATCTAACCAATTCCTTTATGCTTTCTTCAATTGTGGTCTCAGTCAGATTGAATACTTGCTTATAATGTTTAAATAGCGGAGAGCTAACAAACATGGCAAGTATATTAGAGATAAGGAATCGTATTATTATTCTAAGGAATTATTTTTCAGGCTCCAGATAGATACAGCTACTTACATTCAATATGAACGCCATATTCTCTCAATACCGCAATCAGTTTAAATTATAAGCGTAAGGCTTAAAACGAAATTCGGACTTGGCAATGAGTTCCTGAATAGCCTCTATGCGTGATATGACAAGATGCTAATGTAGAGAGGAAACTTTATGTACAATGGCCTCAATCAGTCCTGCGTCCATCGGCTTTGAAATATCTCCTGAGGCGTCTATGACCCTGCAATCCCCTTCCTCGTCAAACTCAAATACGAGGGTCCTTCCATCAACATGTACATGGAATTGATGTATAAAACCTATCCTCACAAACTTTGTTTCAAGTTCGTAGGTCTTGCCTTTGTATTCAACCGTAAGAATAAAGCCGTCATCCATTGCGGCTGCAATGATAGGGATTTATCAGCTTTCTCAGAAGACTGACTATTGAAACCAGAATGTAAATGGTCACTAATGCGAAGAATAAGAATAAAACTGCAATCGCCGACCTGTCAATAAAGTCAAGATTCTCCTTTCCACGTTTATCAAATGGGTTGATGATGTTCATGTGTAATTAGTTAAATCCTACCAAACGTCCTTCTTCATTCAGCCCCCTTGACCGTAATTCAAACTTTACTAACTCAATAATGTCGATGCCCCCACCTAATATCTGGACAAGAATATCCTTTGCGGCTCCGTTCAATAGGAACAAGGGATTTTCATCGTCAGGTATGAAGCCAAGTGCAGCACCTGCCTTCCATTCATTCACTTGTTGCGCATGTGTCATAATAATCTTTTTAGCGAGTATAGCAGATAAACGATTCCAGTGAACAAAGAGGGAGAAAAAACTTTCAGACATAGAAAATGCCTCACATGTGTGAAGCATTTATCCATTCCCTTCTCTTATTTCAAGTAATGGTATTCAAACTGAAAGTACCCCCACCTTATTTACAATCGTATTCAAATGTTATAATGGTTTTCCCGTTTGACTTCACTTGTACAGGATAGCCATTGGTATTCATATCATAGGTGATATTGTAGGTAATCGCACCTTTACCTACTTCAGTATAGATAATCTTCTCAACCAGTCTTTCGCTATTCAATAACGCATCGTACACAACACTTTCCATATCCTCATCTACGTGCAGGAATAAGTCTATCAACTTATTCTGTTTATAGAGCCTGTTTTCCTGTGTCCCGTAGGCATACATATAGCTGTCGTACATGGTGCCCCCACTGGTATATCGCTCAACCTTGGAAACATTATTGTTGGCAACAACATATGTATTATAGGCGGTTGTGATTGAAGCACCGTAGTGCGTAAACTCCTTCTTTGTAAGCCTACTGCTACTATACTGCCATTTAATAGCATCATACAATGTGCCGTTCTCGTAATGCTTCAACAGGTCAATAGAATTGGAAGTGTTAAAGAAGAAAGAGTCAACACCTTTGGAAACTCCCGAAACCGTCTTATCTCTCTTTACAGGAAGTGCTGCGTTGTATTTATAATCATATTGGGTACTGCTAACACTCCTTGTCAACGATTGTATGCTACTTCCATTGTAAGAAATGCTGTATGAGTATGGCGAGGTATCAGAAAGGTCAAAATCAGTCGCCAAATCCACTTTCACAGGTTTACATGTCAAGTTACCTGGTTGATTTGGATTATTCGGAGTTGGGGTACTGCTATTATCCTTTCCACATGATGCAAGCAGTACTGCCAATGCTATAAATGTCTGTATTCTTGATTTCATGTTCCTTTTATTTACACTGGTAGTTAATATTGGTTACATCATGTCCATTGCTTTTCAACCTGGTCACATATCCGTTGCTGTTCGTGTCCGTTGCAATCGTATATGCTGCGGTTGGGCTACCTTTCTGTGTAAACTGGATAGTTGATGGTATTAAAGTACTGTAATTGAATACATCATAAACTGCAGTTTCCCAATCATCCATATTCCAATGGAGGTCTTGCAAAACCTTTTGGCTGTTGTCGTATAGCTTATTGGTAATGCCTGTGGCTAAATAGCTGTAAGTATAGCTAAACTCAAGAACGGCAGCTTTATCGTAGAATTCGGTTTTCAACAGTTCGCCTTTACTACCGTATGTGTATGTTTGTTTGAGGTAGTCATTAGATGGATAGTAGTTGATTTCTCTTTGAGTTAATCTAAGTCCACTATACGTAAACTGTATGTCCTTTGAAAGTCCTGTACTATGGTACACTTTTACGCGTTCAATCATACCATTACTATTCCAGAATAATGAATCAGTATAGTATAAGCTACCATTTTCAATCCGGTCGATTTTAACGATACGTCCACTATTGTAGTAATAGTTAAAAACAATGCTGTTCGCAGAATATTTATGTATTACCTGGGTAATTGCCTGGCTGGCATCTAATACAAAGGAATCCGCCCAATGTGTGGTGCCGTTCGTACCAAGCTCTGCAACGAACTCAATGCTTACAGGCTTACACTTCTGCTGACTTGGGTTCGGATTGTTTGGAGTGGGGGTACCACTGTCATCTTTTCCACAGGCAGATAAAATCAATAGTGCTACGGTTGGTAGCAGTTGCTTTTTCATAAATAAAGTTTTGGGCAATATAGCAAGTTTTTTCAAAGTGGTGCTAATTAGCCTGCAATCATAAGTATGTTCTTTTCTCTATTTGCTATGTGGCTAAAGCTAAAGTTGTTAAAAGGGGGGCATACAAAAGAGATACTGATGTAATAAATCAGTTTGGCAATCGAGTTAAAGAACTACGAGAAAGGAAAGGTTTATCCCAACGAGAGTTTGCCAATCTTTGTGACCTTGACCATTCGCAGATAAGTAGAATAGAACTTGGGAAGGTTAGCACCAGTTTGTCAATGGTTTTTCTACTCGCAGCATATTTGGATGTAACGCCACAAGAACTCATTACGTTTGCTGATTAATTTATTTGAAACTTCTACCGGCAGGAAAAATTTCAGGTTGTATAATTCTTCGCGATTTGAACTTCTTGGATTGTGACGCTGGTAGTTCACCATCTTTTTCATCCGCTCTTGTAGATGCTGCCACCTGCTCACTTGTTTCTTCAATCATGGTCAGGTTTCGCAATAGCTTTGAAAAATCATAACACTTCTTCACGACCACGTGTATAACCTGTCCTTCAATCTGCAACTTGCCTTCAACCATTAATAACCGTGATTGTAATATTTCTTTACGGTATTGGTCAAAAAGATTCTTGAATACTACCAGGTTCATAACACCCGTTTCATCTTCCAGGGTAATAAAGCAGATACCGCTTGCGGTACCCGGACGTTGTTTATTCAAAACAAGCCCGGCCACTTTTATTATATCACCATCTTTATAGGCATTAATATCATTTGCAGAAGCAATCCCTAATGTTGAAAGCTTGCCTCTTACAAAACTAACCGGATGCGACTTTAATGATAATCCCATGCTTGCGTAATCATGAGCTACATGTTCGGAGAGTTGCATCTCAGGAAGTTTTACTGTTGCCTCTGAGTCATGAGCAGACGTTTGGCCTTTATACATCCCGGTGGGCACATCATACAGTGCAGATACCTGCCATAATGCTTGCCGTCTATCCATTCCCATAGAGTGGAACGCATCTGCATCAGCGAGTTTTTCTAATGCAGCTTGCGATACACCTGCGTCTTTCAATGCTTCAATAGTGGTATAATGCTGCTTACGGCCTGCTATTAAGAGTTGTATATCTTCAGATTTCAAACCTTTTACCTGTCTAAACCCTAACCGCATTGCACGATATTTACCAGCTTTCTCTTCAAGCGTATTATCCCAATCAGAATAATTTATATCTACTTCGCGAACTATTACATCATGGTTCCGGGCATCTATAATGATTTGCGCGGGGTGATAGAAACCCATAGGCCAGCTATTTAATAAGGCACATGCAAACACATCAGGATAATGACACTTTAGCCATGCAGACACATAGACCAGCAAGGCAAAACTTACGGCATGGCTTTCCGGGAAGCCGTAGCTGCCGAATCCTTCCAATTGCCTGAAAATACGCCTTGCAAAATCTTCATCATAGTTTTTGGCTACCATACCATCAATTAGCTTTCTTTCCCAATCGCTCACTTTCCCCTTTGCTTTGAAAGATGCCATACTCCTACGTAGGCCATCTGCTTCAGCCGGCGTGAACCCTGCGGCTACTATCGCTATTTCCATTGCTTGTTCGTGGAATAGAGGTACCCCCATCGTCCTACTCAATATAGCATGCAATTCTTCCGATGGATATTCAACTTTTTCCTTTCCTTCCCTCCTCCGTAGATATGGGTGCACCATATCACCTTGTATCGGTCCCGGCCTTACGATGGCAACTTCTATAACTAAGTCATAGAAACACTTCGGCTTCAGTCTTGGCAACATCGACATCTGTGCACGGCTCTCAATCTGGAATACACCTATGGTATCGGCACGGCTCGTCATTTCATAAACATCGGTATCGTCTTGCGGTATGTTAGCGAGTGTAAGGTTTCGACCATAATGAAGTTTTACTAAATCGAATGCCTTACGGATACAAGTAAGCATGCCTAATGCCAATACGTCTACTTTAAGAAATCCAAGCGCTTCAATATCGTCCTTGTTCCACTCTATACACGTTCTATCCTTCATCCTTGCATTCATTACAGGGCATAGGTTAGAAAGTTTGTCTTGCGTTATCACAAAACCACCGGTGTGCTGGCCGAGTTGCCTCGGGAAACTGATGAATTGTTGTGTCAGTTGTAATACTTTCAAAAGATGCGGGTCGTTGGCATCAAATCCGTCAGTGGTTATTTTACCGCCTCTGAACCAGTCATCGGTGAACTCCCAGGACGCTTTTGCCAACCTGTCGGTCATATCAACAGACAGGCCCATCGCTTTCGCAACATCCCGAACGGCTCCACGATAATGGAGTTGCGTAACAGTGGCTACAATAGCCGCCCTGTCACGACCATATTTTTCATACACATACTGTATCACTTCTTCCCGTCTTTCATGCTCAAAGTCCACATCTATATCAGGTGGTTCGTCCCTCGCATCAGACATAAAACGGGCAAATAGCAATTTAAATTTGGAAGGGTCAACTGAAGTAATGCCAAGGCAATAACATACAACGGAATTAGCGGCCGAACCTCTACCCTGGCATAGTATGTTCCTGCTTCTTGCAAAACGTACCAGGTCATGCACTGTCAGGAAATAAGCTGCGTAATTCTTCCGCTCTATGAAATCAAGCTCGTACTCTATGGATTTGACAATGTGTGCGGGTATATTATTCTTGAACTGCTCGTTGGCGCCTGACCAGGTCAAATGGACTAATTCTTCCTGTGGCGACCTGCCTTCAGTAGTTATCTCTTCGGGATAAACGTATTCAAGGCTGTCCAGTGAAAATTGACAGGCTTTCACTATCTCCTGTGTCCTCTCAATCGCATCGGGGTATTGCGCAAAAAGGCGCTGCATCTCCTGTTCTGTCTTGAGGTGCCTTTCCGCATTTTGATACAGTTTATAGCCGGCAGTATGGATGGTACACTTTTCACGTATACAAGTAACGACATCCTGCAATTCCCTCCTTTCTGCCGTGTGGTAATGCACATCGTTCATAGCGACCAGTGGCACTTTCATCTGTTCCGCCAGTTTTGCAAGACGATATAACTTCTTATTGTCATTGGCATGGTACGAACGTATCGCACCTAAATACAAGTTCCTGCCAAGGGCTATACGGTAATCGCTGAGAGCCTGTTTGTAATAAGTTTCGATGCCATATTCCTTATTCAAAGAAGGTGGGGGCACCATGATAAATTTGATACCTTTTGAATACCTGAACACGTCGGCTTTGTATAAATGGCATTTTCCCTTTTCAGCACGCATATTACCTTCGGACAATAAGGCACAGAGTCTTTCGTAGGCGGCTTTATCGGTAGGGTAAGCCAATAGTGGCGGACCATCCAATAGTTCAAGGCGGCAACCCGGAATGACCCTGATATTTTTACCACGTGCGGCCGTATGTGCACGCACGATGCCCGCAAGGGTATTATGGTCTGTTATGGCAATTTCGGTATAACCTAAACGCGCGGCTTCTTCCACCAGCTCTTCGGGATGAGAACCGCCGCGTAAAAAGGAAAAGTTCGTCGTTACTTGTAATTCCGTGTAATTCATGCTTCACATGTTCTATCCAAAAAATCCATGGATGTACCATTGCGGTTCACCGCTGTCATAATGGCCTAACCTGAATAACCAATAGCGCGCACCGTTTTCGTCTTCCACGCAATAATAGTCCCTGTACATACCGCCTGTGAGCCACCATTCCTGTTCGATTCGTTCAGGGCCGTCCGCTTTAGTTACCTTATGCAACAAGCCTTTGTAGTGGAAGAGCATTGGCGGATAATCCGGTATGGGTACTGTAACCTCGATACGTTCAGGATTATGCAGCAAATGCAGCGGACGCGGCGCCTCGTCGCGCCATTGTATTGTAGGCCTTTCTTGCACCGAACCGGCAAGTTTCATAGCCCTCTCGGGCCAGTAATGCTCGGCAGGCAAATAACGGCGTATCGCCTGCTTTCCGACCTTACCGGCTATCCTGTCTAACAACTCTGCAATGGCGACATCATTTCCGTCCGCTTTCCTGTTCCATATTGCTTCCTGTTCAGGTGATATGTGTTCGGTCTCTCTGGCTTCTAACAGGAACAGCTCAAATCCCAACGCCGGCTCTATAGCAGGTATCTTCAGTTCGAATAGCTTGAAAAGATGAGCCGCATTACGGGACGGCCTGTTGGTACCTATCTCGATTTTTTGCAAATTCCCGTCTATCCTGTAACAACACAGCAAACAACTGCGTAAACCAATCTCGTCTTTAGCCATTCTTGCGCACAACCTCTCAAGTAGCTGTTTTAATGCTATCTCAATACCTGTCGCCGTACGGATAGGCTCTAAGGATGGCAATCGTTCCTGATATGGGACAACCGGATTTACCGGTTCAATTGTTTCTATCTCCTGCCCAAGTGCCTGGTCTATACGTTGTAATAAGGACTGCCCAAATCGTCTGCGAAGTGCACCGCGAGGCATCCGGATGAAATCTTTTACCTGGTACAATCCCAGTTTTTCCAATCGCTCCGCAATGGATGTTTCAATGCGCAATGCTGAAGGTGGTAAGTGTAATAGTGCACTCAACTGCTCACCCGCCTTTATTATTGAATATGCAGGGCGGCCATAACGTGCAACTGCCCATGCGGTGCCTATAGTATCAGCCATACAAATACGAACATCGTACCCTAACTTTCTGAATTTCTCAAGTATATCCGCAACGTATCGTTCTTCTCCGCCCCACAAATGTGCACAACCGCTTGCGTTGAGTATGATTCCATCCGGCAGGTCTATAGCTACGACGGGGGTATACCTGATGCACCATTCGCCAATGGCCGTCAATAGCTTTTCATTTAACCCCGGTGTGTGGTCAATGACCTGCAGTGAAGGAAGGATGGCCCTGCTGTCTGCTACCGCCATTCCAATGTTGATACCTTTCCCTCGGGCCATGTTGTTTGCCCCTTTTACTATGGCCCTGCCTCTTTCTGTAGAAGATAATACGAACGGCACATTGCGCAGATACGGTTGTCTTCTCATGAACCAATCCGTGCAAAGACTGCTGAACCATATGGATACATATCGCCTTTCCATTACGCCGTCCTGCTTTTGTGTATCGCAGGTATAGAAACTGCCTTATCTGCTGTTACACTGAATGTATTTGTGTTCCACTCCACCTGCCAGGCACCTGGTATGCCATTGCGCACCTTAAGTAGTTGCACATGCCATTTAGGGAAACCGACACCCGGCAGGTCATCTATTGGTGTGCTCGGTAAAATCTTTATACTCCAGCGAGCGACGCTTGCGACCGCATTTTTATTCTTCGGTTTGAAACGGTGTATGAATCCGGTTACGTCACTATGCTCAACGGCCAACTGCAACCTGCGTGATTCTGTGAAACCCAGTTCCTGTATCTCACCCACTACGGCAACCAATGCTTCGCATTTCAATGCCTCTTCAATTACCCATAGTGCCTCTTTAGGTTTAATGAGGTCTATAAAGACCAGATTCTCAGGGTCTATACCATATGATTTCAATGCCGGTGGGTAAATAGTGCGATTGGTACTTACCCATAGGCAAATGCCTTTTCTTCTTGTCAGTTTACTGAGCAGGCTTGCTATAAAGCAATTGGTAGCAACTGCATGTTCGGGGCTATCGCTTACAAATTCATGGATGGCGCCTGTTGGAAATTTTCTATTTGGGAAATTGTTTTCAATGCTGCTTAAATCGGTCTGCTGCTGCCTTTGCTCAACTATGCCCTTAAAACCCTGCAGGGTTAAAACTTCTTTTCGAAGCCTTGCTACAATATCTGCTTTCTGTGCCTGCACAAAATGGGTTTATTGCACAATTGTACACAAATTTATGCCAAATAAGACTCAAATATTGAACATATGTTTAATAAAAGTCATAAAGTTCGCTACTGGCAACATGTATATTAATTTAATTAATTGAAATATCTTCTATGCTACCGCAATGTTCGTAGCGTAACAGAAATACGAATTTCCTTTACCGGGGATATGCTATGTTCCCAGTCTGTGCGGGCTTCATCTTTTATGACATAAACAGACCGGCGATTTACAGTAAAGGAGATGATCGATTTTCTGTTCTGCCTCGCTTTATCGTATGGGCGAAACCTGAAAGTACAGTCGGACAATAATGAAACACCGATTATCATATCAAAAGGCGGTGCGTCACGGTGCCAATTGATAACTGAACCAACGGGATACTCGGTCACAAGCACCTCTGCGAGGCTTTCTGCCGGAATTGTCAAGAATGCAGCCACTTTTTCAACAAGCGGTATTAAACCTTCAGGTATTGCTTTCCCCTTCGTTACAGTTCTCTTATCAAAGTTGTAATCATATCCATAGCTCTCCACCTTACGCTTGGCCTCGAATCCCTGGAATATGAGCGGATGCAGGTCTAACTTACCAATTACAGCTAACAATCCAGTTTCCTCCTGTTCGGTAATGAAATCAGGGAAGTAACTGAAGCCATATGGCAGAACAGGTATAGAATCAAAAAGCGTCTGCATAACACGATACCTGGTTAAATTTAATGCCAAACCTATTATGTATTGGGCATGTAATTACCGAGGATATAGTTTGCTCATGGCTTGTAGTTCAAAACCCCGGCAATAGGAATAAAAATGACCAATACGTCGCCTGTTTTTGTTTCAATCAAACGGCTGCTGTAAGCATAATGTTCTAAAAGACTGTGCATTTTGCGAGCCGGTATAGATGCGCTTATTATACTTCTCAACCTTCTCGAGGCTCTGAATGTGCTTTTTAGTTTATGCTCAAACAAAAAGGAGTTATCTGCATCAATATCCACTATTACCTCATCACTCCTCATCTCGAATACAGGAACTGCCAGGGACATGTTTTCAAGAGCGGTTTTAAGGCGACTGATTAATTCAGGGTCTGTTTTGGGCTTATTAACATCGAGACTATCGGCAGGATAACCATTCAGTTTATAAAATTCTTCCTGTTTCTCAGCCTTTGGTTTATCTATCAGGTAATACAAAAGGTTTTCGATGTCTTCGGTTTCGTAATCATACATTAGCCGCTTTTATCTTAAATAGCTAATTCAAACAATAAAAAAAGGGACTGTCAATATTGACAGTCCCTTTTTTATTTAAGCTGCTGCTTTCTCGAGTATTTCGGAATAAATATGCCTGCATATGGCTTCAGCAAAAGGCGGCAATACCATCATACCTAATTTCTTTGTAAGCTCTGCGTCGGAAATAAGTCCATTAAAATCATATTCATCCATATGAGCCAATACTTTCCTGTCTTGAATCGTCAACTTTTGCCAAAGACCGTTCCTGAATATCTCAACGTCGCTGCTTGTCATGGTAGGAAATAACTTAGTCCTGCCATCGATGATTCTTACTCTATCTCCCGATTGCTTTTTAAAGCCTTTATGCCTTATCAGTTCGGCACCAATTGTAGCGAAAGCAGATTGTTTGTTCATATCAACAGGATTTGGCACTGGATAAGATGGCTTTACAACTAAGTCTTTTCTGACAAGCATTATCATCGCGCGATTGCGCGACTGAAAACATCCGAAGTTCTCAGCGTTTAAAACCTTTACGTCCCAATGATAATTGCCTAAAAGTTCAATCTCATTGACGAAGTAATTAAAGAACGGGCGCATGGGTTTGGATAGCAAAGTCGGTACCTGCTCAATAAGTACAACTTTGGGCTGTATCTCTTTGACCAACCTTAGCATCTCTATCATCAGGAAGTTCAAGGCATGGAACACACTTCTGAAATTCGCATTCAGCAAAGTGATACCAAAACAGGGAGGCCCTCCCACTAACAGGTCAAGCTCACCTTTTGCGATGTCTATACCGATTGCATTCAAAGCGTTTCTGATGTCTTTATCGAATATAAGGTCCCTGACATCTTTGACGAGGAATATATCTTTCCCCTTGTGTTCCCATATAACAGGGGCTACAGTGCTTGCCAGTTCTTCAATATCAGAAGAGAACGGTGCATTGAAACCGGCACGCCTCGCGCCGGTTTCAAGACCTTGTAAATTGGAGAATAATCCGAATGCTATTTTTTTACGTGACATACTTTTGTTTTTAAGGATTAAGAACTAATTAAGCTGCCAGATTATCTGAATTATAAATGATGACCTGTATCTGGCTGTTATCAGGACCTTTGAATACGTGGAACTGGCTCCCATCAACATTGTGGCGTATACCACCTCCATAAACAATACTGCCAGTACCCTTACCAAATATCTCAGCGCTGATGCTGCCGTTGTCTGCCTGTAACTTCATCTCTTTGCCAGATGCGAACCTGATGACCAATTCCTGAATACTTTCACAAGGCACTGTTTGTTTCTGGCCGGCAAAATCCCAGCCATCTGTTTCAACCTTCACCGGCTTTATTCCATCGGCTGCAATGACATCTGTTTGACAACTCTCACATTCAATGCCTGCCGTGTCCGTACTGATGGCTATTTCCTCCGTTGTATCACTGCCATCGACTTCAGATTCAACATGTGAAGGTGCTGGCGTAGTATCAGCCTTAGACTCGGTTGTCAACTCCGATGTATTCACTTGTATATCCGGCTTACGAACCTTAGGCAGTGATTCCAATGCTTCTGTAAAGGTCATGTCGCCATCATCAATCTTACTTAACAGGTCAGGGTTGTACTTGTATATTCTTTCCAACTGGTTTATCATGCCGTAACTGTATCCCACCAGGAAACCTATTTTTTTATTTATCTCTTCGCCAGGCACTTCCTCTTTCCAAATTTTGCCGGCCTCTGTTTCATTCATATACTTTCTGAGTGATGCAATAAGTTCTGCCTGTTGCAAGCGTGAAAGCCTGCGCCGCATGTTTTTAAAACTTATCACCTGTATTGCCGCATCGCTATCAATGTCAAGCATTGTCACTTCCATTTCTTTCAATCCCATCCTCATTGCTGTTTCAACGGCTTCGAAATTGTGAAGCACGTCTTTGTTTGTAGTGCATATAACGTCTCCTGGCGGCAGGCTGAATTTTATATATTGGCCTACCTCAAAGTCAGTTATTTTTGTCTTCCCATATTTTGCCAGAAATGGGTTCATCGTCAAATCTGTAGTCTTTACTGTAGTCTTATTTGCTGTTATTTTCTTCATATTATTATTTGTTTAACTTTTAGATATTGTGAATTGATTTTGAAAATTTAATAACGTCGTGAAGTGTGAGGGCCCGTCACATTTCAAGCCAGTCAAAATGATTGATAATGGTAGGTTGCACTCCCATCATCCCGTCTTTCAAAGAACTCTGATTTAATCGCAGATACTCTTTACGTGCAGCAGCAATTAAAATCTGAAACGAAGATATTGGCCGGGTCATATTTATGACGTAGATTAGTCGCCCGAATGGAAAATGCAAATCGTCGATAGACGCCTAATCCCTTTACAGTAAGGGATTTCGGCGAACAAAGAATAATTTTCAAATGAACCGTTCTGAACGATTGATATTAGAAGAACTGTCAGAATACAAATGGCCGGGAATATACTGTTGCGCAAAGTGCGGCAATGAAAGTTATATGCCCGGCAAGAAAGCATATTCAAGACGATGCAAGCAGTGCAAGTACGAAGAGAGCCTCATGAAATTTACAGCTTTTGAAGGGTTAAGATTCCCTCTGGAAAAAGCTTACCATATCCTTCAACGAATCGTTAAGACTGCATATGTAAATCCAGAAGCAAATATTGTCCCTGTAGGAAAGCTGACCGATAGGTTGGCAACGGAAAGAAAGTATATCTCTATCATTGACTACGTCAATAGATGTAAAGTGAAAGAAATACCTCCCGGTGTTATAGATGAACGTATTCTCAGTATAACGGATAAACAACGGCCTTCGTTAAGGAAATTGTCAATAGAATTCGGGGTCGAGGAGAATACCATGGCAAAGTTCATCAGTAAGCTAAATGCAAGGATAACGCTTGACGAAGTATTGTTAAGCGATAGCCCATATGAAAGGATAATAGACTTTGTCAATGTCCATTATGATAAAGAATTGGACTTTTATTTACAAATGATGATGCACCCCCTGGTTGGTAAGTGGGACCTTGGTTGGCAACAAAGAGGTAAACATCACTTTGCTCTGACATATGAAAACAAAGAATCATGGTCAGTATACAGGATTGAGTTTAGTGGAAAAGAAGATGATTATCTCATCCCACCTTTCAAAAGGTTGGAAAGAATAGAATATGCCTCTACGATATGGAAAATCTTATACTGCAGTGATATTGACAGGAAGAAGTACCTTAATCAACTCAGTCGTTCCGAATAATCAAGGCAGGAAATACCTGTCTACTCCGCTTTACGGACTGAATATGTCATTTGCCAACTCATAAATATCAATATTGATACTTTCGCAGACCTCAAAACAAGCACCCATAATCTTGTTTCTTGTCGCCGCTTCTTCAGGCGTATAAGTATCTTGTCTTGATTCGCAGTTTATATAATCTTCAAAAGGCGTGTCAGGATGAAAATTCAGGTCTTCAACCAATAATTGCCTGAAAAAGGTTTTTACATCTTCAATACCATTAATCTGAGTTATCATAGTTGTTACTTTAAAAGTGTTTCTGAAAGTTGTTTGATATGATTGTCTGGAATGCTCTTTAAGTAGTGCATAGTAGTCTTACCGTCGGCATGCCCTAAAGCATCTGTTATAAAGGAGGTAGGTGTACCGTTCAATTTGAGATTCGTTCCAAATGAATGCCTTGCCAGGTTTAAAACCAATGGAACTGTAAAACCGAGATGTTCTCCGATTCCTCTCAATTTCTCATTGACAATTTTTTGTATCATTTTCCTCCGCTTCTCTCTTTCAATAGCTGTAGGATAGTTGTTCAAAATAGGAAAGATGTAGTTATCAGCTGACATATCTGTATTACCCCAAATCTTTATGATGCGCTTCATCTCAGGATGCAGGTAGGCTTTAATTTCTTTGTTGGCCACTGAGTTTGTCCGTTTTGTCTTCTCACGAACAAATACAATCGTATCACCTTTGATGTTGCTATACTTCATGTAAACCATATCCTTGAAGTTGATACCATTGCAGAGGTAACAGAACAACCAATAGTCTTTCGCACGCCTTGCTCTTAATGTTACAGGCTGATAATGGAAGAGCTCTTGTACTTGTTCAGGATACAATACGTTCTTTGATTTTGCCGATGTACCGATTGTATAGTCATCGAAAGGATAGAAACGTTTGGCTAAGTACCCATCCTTAATTGCCTTATTGAATATGATGCGCAGGTTACGCAAATATATCTGCGCTGTGGTTGCAGAATTACCTTCTTTCTCCATCCAGGAGCGATACCCTTTTAAGAAAGCTACATTGATGTCTTCAAAGTACAGAGGTGTTCTGTATTTCTTTAATGAACGCAAAGCATGGTTCATGTTTTGTGCAGACTTAAACCGCTCCTCTTTTTTAAGGTTAAGCATGTACTCTTCAAATAGAAAGGTTACGTCTGTTTTGTCCGAACGATGTAAATCAGTTTCTGACTTGAATAATCTCTGAAAGCCCTCACGGGTCGGATTAGGTAGTACTTCCAAAATACCTTCGGCCTTTGCGACATACTTGCCGATTTCAGAGCGTAGTTCTTTCACTTCTTTGCTGCCGCTCTTGCCGCTCATGGCCTTATCGAAGTCTTCTTTATTTGCATATAGTTTCAGTCCAATCTTGAACTGTAAACCTGCTATAGATATACTGAGCTGTATCGGACAGAGGTCTGTTCCTTTCTTCGGATAGCGTTTGTCCCAGTGAACGTGGACAGAATAGTTTCTTTGCTTCATTTAACCGAAGATGCAAGAAACCGTTATTCATAGGTCAGCCTACCTCGCTAAATTTTCGCAAATCCAGCATATTTCTTTTAGCACACTATGACTACTGATCGCTCCCACAGAATTTGTTAGTTTTATAAAACATTTCGATTGTCTCAAACAGTCAATGAACATCTTTAAGTCCATGCTATGCTAAAGAAAATCTTATCATTACTCGGAATAGTCTTTATAGGCTCAAATTTGAATGCACAATCAAAAGTCGAAACAATCAATGTCAAGACTTCCATTTACTGTGATCACTGTAAGAAATGTGAAAGCTGCGGTAAACGCCTTGAAGAAGCAGTTTATAAAGAAAAAGGGGTTAAGCGTGTAGATATTGACGAGAAAACTAAAGTAGTAACTATATCATACAACACGACTAAGACCAATCCAGAACAATTACGACAAGCCATTGCCAGTGTTGGCTTTGATGCCGACAACGTAAAGGGTGATGAAAAGGCATATATGAGTTGGGATAACTGCTGTAAAAAGTAGTCATTTCGTACTGCAAAACATGATTTTTAGGTTTGTCTAAAAATTATGTTTCTTTACAGCATGAAGAGAATTCTTTATGTCTTTATAGTAATTCTGGGATTGCAGGTTTCCTGTAAGAAGTTTGAGCCTGTTGCTCCGGAAGAGCATGAAACATTGGATGGGCCTTTAGCCAACTTAACTGACGAGCAGAGGGCTATATTTCTAAGGGGAGACAGAGCATTTAACAATGACATCTTTACTAAAGAGACCGGATTAGGTCCTTTATTTGTTTCTACATCTTGCGGAAGCTGTCATGCGGGAGATGGCAAAGGACATCCCTTCACTACCCTTACCCGCTTTGGTCAGGTAGACGAACAAGGAAACCTTTTCTCACATGCCGGTGGCCCCCAACTTCAAAACAGAGCTATTCCAGGTCATCTTCCTGAAACAATTCCAACAGGAGCGACATTTTCAAAATTTACGCCTCCAGCTAATTCGGGTCTTGGATATTTAGACGCTGTGACGGATGCAGACATCTTAGCGATGGCTGACCCAAATGATGCCGATGGCGATGGAATAAGTGGGACACCAAATTGGGTTGTCTTAAAAGATTACATTACTCCACGACAAGGAAGTATCATCGTTAGCGGCAAACATATTGGCAGGTTTGGTAAAAAAGGGGCAGCTTACAACTTATTACAGCAGACAGCGGCTGCGTACAATCAAGACATGGGCATCACTTCCACCTACGAGCCGTATGACACATATAGCAATGAAGAAATTGATCCTGAAGTAAGTAACCAAACTATACAAGATGTGGTGTTCTACCTCCGGACATTAAAGGCTCCCATACCAAGAACACCTGATAATGCCAATGTACTCACAGGAAAAAATCTATTTGCACAGGTCAATTGCAATAAATGTCATGCATCAGAATTAAAAACAGGTACTTCCACCATTACAGCCTTGTCTAACCAGACATTCATGCCTTACACCGACCTGCTTCTACATGATATGGGTAAAGGATTAGACGATGGATATACAGAAGGTAGCGCAAAAACATATGAATGGAGAACTCCACCACTATGGGGCTTAGGATTATCAAAGATTTCACAAGGCGGTACTTATTATCTACTACACGACGGGCGGGCTCGTAACATTGAGGAGGCAATTCTATTACATGGTGGAGAGGCAGCTAATAGCATTACCAGCTACAAAGCTCTGTCAAGTGACGACAAGAAGAAACTCATAGCATTCCTTGAAAGCTTATAACATGAATAGAAGAACTTTTATAAAACATGGATGCTTGGCCTGTGTAAGTTCAAGTGTAATATTAACAGTACTTGAAAGCTGTACAGTTGTTAAATACGGTACAGGTAAACTAACAGATAATGGAATGTTAGTAAATACCGATGAATTCAGATCAGGCGACAAGATTCGCGACTATATAATTATCCGGCACGATGATCTATTATATCCGATATGCCTTTATCGCCTTAGTGACAACGAATACAGTGCTATTCTGATGAGGTGTAGTCATCAAGGAGCAGAACTGCAAGTTTCAGGCGACCGACTTATGTGTCCTGCACATGGAAGTGAGTTTGATAAAAGTGGTCATGTTGTACAGGCTCCGGCGATGAGTGATTTACGAAAGTTTCCAGTCTCAGTATTGGATAATAAGATGTTCATTGACCTTAGAAAAGAGCATTCATGAAAAGATTAGTAATGCTTGTAGCCGTTATGATCAACGTCTATCCTTCGGTTGCTCAGATCGACAGTACGCTATTAAGAAGAAAGACTATTGATACGACTAAGACATTATTGAATATGGACGCTGTTTATAATCGCCCGTTTCTTACTATCGGCAGATTACCGGTTGCACTTGGAGGGTATGTTGAAGCAAACTGGCAGCACCTTGGAACAGATGGCATAACAGAAGGCCATCAATTTCAGATGCGCAGATTCACATTGTTTGTGGCATCCAGTATTTATAAGCGTATAAAATTTCTGTCTGAAATTGAATTTGAGGATGGTACAAAAGAGATCAATATTGAATTTGCAGCAGTAGACATAGAGTTCCATCCCTTACTTAACCTCAGGGGCGGAATCATTATGAACCCTATAGGCGCTTTTAATCAAAACCATGATGGACCCAAATGGGAGTTTGTGGACAGACCTGTATCTGCTACACAATTACTACCAGCTACCTGGAGCAATGTCGGTTTCGGTGTCTATGGGAAACAGTTCAAGAAAGATTGGGTATTTGCATATGAAGCTTACCTAACCAATGGTTTTAACGACAAGATTACAAATAATTCAGAAGGCAAGACTTTTTTACCGGCAGCAAAAGATAATAAAGAACGCTTTGAGGAGAGCTACAATGGCGTGCCATTAACAACACTCAAGGCAGCTGTAAGACATCAAAAGGTCGCAGAGGTGGGTGTCTCATATATGACAGGCATCTACAACAAATTTGAAGACGATGGTTTGCAACTTGATAAAAAAAGATCGGTCAATGTATTGGCAATAGATGGGAATACAGTCATACCCAGATCAAGGACAGCAATCAATGCAGAATGGGCTTGGGTGTTTATTGACGTACCACAAACATATTCTCAGCAATATGGCCAAAAGCAATACGGTGGCTTTATTGATATTGTTCAGCCTTGCTATCGTGGAAGAATCTTAGGATTTGAAAAATCAGTAATTAATATCTCTTGTCGTTTGGAGTACGTAGACTGGAATGTCGGATCCTTTATTGAGACTGGTGGAAATATCTCTGATGATCTATGGGGTATCACACCAAGTATTAGTTGGCGACCTGCACCACAAACTGTGCTTCGACTAAACTATAAGTATTATAATCAAACCGACATTCTTGGAAATCCTCCGGGTAAAACTGCAGGCTTTCAATTTGGCTTCTCAACGTACTTTTAAGAGTGGACACGTCGTAAGCTTTTTACATTCTCAAGACAAAACATCAATACAGCAATTCACTTTTTTTGTACTTTACGCCACGATATGCGTCTCGGCACTTTAATACTTGTTGTTATCCTGGCACTTCAATCCTTTCTGCCATGTGAAGACATATGCCGTCATATATTAAGCGAATCCAAGACTATTGAATTTGTGGGTATGAATGACTCGCAGGACGATGGGGAACATTCTAAGTGTTGTTCTCCTTTTTGCCAATGTTCCTGCTGCTCTGTTGAAGTAACATTTTTTGCTGTTGCAGAACAATCAATAAGCTATCCTTGTTCTTTAAACGAAAAAAGCTTTTCTCATACCTACATAGGTAAAACGTTATCTGCCGACTGTTCTATTTGGCATCCTCCCCAAGCATAATTCTTTTCATTGAGATTGTTTCGGCTATCGTATAGCTACTTCATCCGTATTATTAAGAATTGGACGTAGTAGTCGTACTACTTGTTAGCACATGTATTATCATTTGCTGCTCTGCCGTTACAACTTCCATTTACAGTAGTCCCATTTGTTAACACACAATATTATAAATGTCCGTTTACAACGGCACATACATGTATGTGTGTTAACCATTGGGAGCATAGACAAAACATTGTCAACCCTTCAATTGATAATTATGACTTCTATTAATATGCCGCAAAGGAGCGGAATAATAGCATTATTAATGCTTGCAACATTTGTTTTAAGCTGCGATAGAAAGGAGCCTGCGAAGGTTGAACCGGTAGCGGCTGGTAAAGGTGGTAAGGCAACGCTACTAATAACGACAAAACATCACGGCAGGGCTATTGATAGCGCCACTATATATATTAAATACAACGAACAAAACACCCCAATATCCTATGATGACTCTGTGAAAGTCAAAAACATTGATGGTAAGCCGGTGGCTACATTCTCAGATTTAAAAGCTGGTAAATACTACTTGCTTGGGGATGGCTGGGATAGCACTATTCGTGGAGATGTAAGAGGAGGTTTGCCATATACGATCAACGAAGAGAAAAGCTATGATGTCTCTTTACCCGTAACAGAAGGAGATTAACATGAGAAACTTATTAACTGCATGTATACTGATCTTGATGGCCGGGTTATGCCTGTTAGCATGTAAGCATGAGCCACAATACCCAGCATCGCCCAGTGATGCTGCTATTGTTTCAAGTGGTTTTCCTGATGAGATAGGTAAAATCTTTGTTGAGCGCTGTGCAACAGCCGGGTGTCATAATGCACAGAGCTATGAGAACTCTGCCGGTTTGCAACTGGACAGTTGGGAGAACCTATTTAATGGCAGTGCCAGTGGTGCCGTTGTGATACCATTCAGCTCTGCAAATAGCTCGCTACTATTCTATATCAATCCTGACTCAAGTCTTGGCTTGAAGGCAGAGCCACTGATGCCACTCAATAGTTCTCCTTTAACTAAAGAGGAGTATTTATTGATAAAGAAATGGGTAGATGATGGTGCGCCGGATCGGAATGGGAATATACCCTTTGCCTCAAATGCCGCAAATCGACAGAAAATATACATCACCAATCAGGGGTGTGATATTGTAGGTGTCGTTGATGCTGAGAAGAAGGTTATAATGCGGTATATCCCGGTTGGTGCCACTGGTGCCCCGGAAGTGCCCCACTATCTTAAAGCAAGCTCTGACGGATATGTCTATATAAGTTTCATTGCCGGTACCAAAATGCAGAAGATAGATACTCGTACAGATAAGGTTGTCGGAGAACTTGAGATTGGCACAGGTTCCTGGAATGCTTTCTTAGTATCTGATGACGGTAAAAAAATACTACTTGGAGATTTTGCTGGTGGCTATCTGATTTTAATCGATGCAATGAATATGAAAGTGGAGACTACTCTTAAAGGAATGGCTATGTCTTATCCTCACGGCATTGTAAGTGATGCAGCCTTTAATACATTCTACGTAACATCTCAATATGGTAACACAGTATATAAATTTTCCTTAGATGGCAGTTTTGAGTCTGTTAGTATCGATGGCCAACCTGCTTCCATAAACCCGGCGATAAAAAGGAATCCGCACGAGATCATTATGGTACCTGACAGGTCAAAATACTTTCTTACATGTGACGCTTCTAATGAGATAAGAGTAATGGATGTGAAGACAGATAAAGTCATTGACTCTATTAACGTAGGTATATACCCACAAACAATGACGATGTCAAAGACAAAACCCTATCTATTTGTTACCTGCTCAGAAGACAATTCTCCTTTTCCGGGCTTTAAAGGGTCAGTATACGTGATCGATTATAACACTAACAAGATCGTTAAACGGATAGATGGTCCCTTCTTTCAACCTCACGGAATTAGTGTCGATGATAGGAATGGATTACTGTATATAGCCAATAGGAATATTGATGTGTCTGGTCCTGCTCCCCACCATGCATCATCTTGTGGTGGTCGAAATGGATATTACCTGATATACGATTTAAATACGCTGGAACGCTTGCCTAAACGATATGAGGTCTCTGTAGACCCGTATTCATCGGATGCAAGATTTGATTATTAATACTTTTTATACTTAACAAAAGACATCTACAATCAGAACCGCAATGATAATAAATCAAATAAGGTATGGGCTGGCAGCAACAATACTCTTGTTTCAAATTAGCTGTACTGAGAAAAATACAGCTATTAACCTGTCGCCCTCATTAACCTCTACTGATACAACCTACTTGGCAAGCACAGAAACTGCGCAACAGAAGAATGTATTGGTAGAGGAATTTACAGGCGTTTCTTGCCCACCATGTCCTTCGGGACATGCTATTGTCAAGAGCTTAAAACAGCAATATCCAGATAGAATCGTCGTGATAGCAAATCATGTATTCAATTTCCCACAAGCTGAACCGGTCAAAGGACTATCTAAGCAAGATTTTAGAACTGAAGATGCAACAGCTGTAGGCAGATTGTTTGGTAGTGTAAGTTATATGCCTGCTGCGGTCATAGATCGTTTGGCTAAAGGAAGTGACTATCTATTAACTACTACAGAATGGTCCGCTGCTGTTACCTCGCAAATCGCTAAAAAGGCTGACATCAACCTTTACCTGAGTACGACATTTGATGAAGCTCGTAAAGTTGCTTCCGTTAAAGTTAAGCTCGTGTACACGAAACCAATGGCAGATAAGCATGCTTTGACATTGGCCGTAGCAGAAAGTAATATCATAGATGCCCAAAAGACTCAACAGGCAATAGATACATTCTACACACACAACTATGTTCTAAGAGATATTGCTACCCCGGTCAGTGGTACTCCTATAATGGAAAATCTCACAACGAAGGAAGCCGGACGTGTTATTGAGAGAACATTTGAAATTCCTATAAATGAGAAATGGCAACCTGACAATTGTAAGATTGTCGCATTCATTCACTCCAATGATGGTGCCAAAAAGGATGTATTCCAGTCAGCAGAAGTGAACTTAAAAAAGTAAAATATCAACTCAACAACTTAACCACAAAAAAATACGACATGAAAAGCAGTCTACTAATCGTGATTATCCTGTTATTAGCTCTTAAAGGCAGTGCCCAAAGCTTCACGCTTCCCAAGGACACTGTAAAAGCTGCCATTTCAACTTCCCTTAGTATGTACAACAACATTACCAATGTATCAAACAAGACTATTTCTATTACTTGGAAAGTTGTAGATCACGACTTCCCACCTGATTGGCAATCCACCTTTGCAGTATGTGATAATAAGTTGTGCTACTATAACACCGACGGAAATTTAATGCGCCCGATTGGTGGTGGTGTTTCGAAAACATATGTTACTGATACTTTTGGCCCTGGTACATGGGCAAATTTCTATGTGCTTCCCGATGTAACTAATGGAGCGCCGGGAACCCACTATGTAAAAATTGACATGACTGAAGGAATATATACTAAGAGCTCTTGGTATATCGTTACAAAATGGCCTACAGGTGTTAGTACTATTGCGCAAAATGATAACCAGTTTGTAGCATTCCCAAACCCTGCGACTAAAGATGTAACCATTTTGCACGACAAGAGTAGTAATGTTCAAGAATTGGAGATCTACAATATTACCGGGCAGAAAATCAGGACTTATAAAGCGACAGGATCAGCCACAAAAGTTGATTTAAGCAACTTCTCAAATGGAATATATTTCATCAAGCTACTTGACCACACTGGACAGGTAGCAGGTACAATAAAGCTGGATCATAAATAGGGGCGAGTTTACAAAAGAGCCTATCATTCTTGACTGGCTCTTAATTCTTTATCTTTTTAACATTTATTATTCTATTATCTGATGCAATAATTCAATATGGAATAATTACTTTTGTTTGATATGCGCTTAGCGGCTTTTATTTTATCCATTATTATTTTGACATTATGCAGTATGCCATGTGCAGACGTGTATAGTCAATCTACTGATGTTCTAAAAGAAAGTTCTCAAGCGCCTAAATCCTCTCATGAAGAGCATAAAGATCTATGCTCTCCGTTCTGTTACTGTGCCTGTTGCTCAACCGTGAGTATTGCACCTCAATTACAAGTAACACAACTTTCCGTAATCTTAACCAATCCTGAAAGTCTATACTGCGACTTTCGCCGGGCAGTGGAGATTGATATCTACTTGCCTATCTGGCAACCGCCTAAAGTTTAGTTATACATCATTTCTGATGTGCCTCCGCAGGCACACAATAGCCGTTAGGCTAAACTAAACTTATTTGTTTCTTTTCTACTTAAACAATGAAAAAGAAAGGTAAAACCTATAAGGTTATCGAGCCGTATAAGCTTGGTAAACCTGTAGAGCAATATAGCAGACCGCCAAGGTTTTTTAAGATTGTAAAAATTCTGTTCTTAATTCTCATCTGGCTTATTGGTGCTGCATCCGTGGTTTTATTAGCGCTCAAATACCACCATATTTTTAATGAGCATAAACATTAATAGATGCTTAATAGAATAATTCACTTTTCAATAAAAAATAAGCTGGTGATTGGCATCTTCACGCTTATTCTGATTATCTGGGGCGTGTATTCGCTTTCCCGATTACCGATTGATGCCGTACCGGATATTACGAACAATCAGGTACAGATTATTACAAATGCTCCAACCCTGGCGAGTCAAGAGGTAGAGCAGTTCGTAACTTACCCAATTGAGCAGAGCATTGCCAACCTGCCTGACTTAGTTGAGATCCGTTCTATATCCCGTTTTGGCCTTTCTGTTATAACAGTTGTGTTTGATGATGATGTAGACGTGTATTTTGCCAGGCAGCTAATCAATGAACGACTCAAAGAAGCCGAAGATCAGATACCTGCTGGCTTAGGCAAGCCGGAATTAGCACCTGTTTCTACTGGCTTGGGAGAAATATATCAGTATATCATCCATCCAAAAAAGGGAGCAGAGGGTAAGTATACACCTATCGATTTGCGTACGATGCAAGATTGGATAGTTGCCCGGCAGCTATATGGAACACCGGGAGTAGCTGAAGTCAACTCCTTTGGAGGCTTACTAAAGCAATACGAAGTGGCTATTGACCCCAACCGGTTGAAGGCAATGCATGTAACCATTTCAGAGTTACTTGATGCCTTAGAGAAAAACAACCAAAATACAGGAGGTGCTTATATAGACAAGAAACCTAATGCCTATTTTATTAGAGGTATCGGTCTCGTTTCTTCGTTAGAAGATATTGGAAACATCGTAATCAAAACCGACAATGGAATACCGGTGCTTGTACGACATGTTGCTACGCCACGCATTGGAAGTGCTGTAAGATACGGTGCTATGACGCGAAATGGTGAAGGTGAGGTTGTGGGTGGAATTGTGATGATGTTGAAAGGATTCAATAGTGCGGATGTTGTGACACGTGTGAAAGAGAAGATGACCACAATAAAGAAATCCCTTCCCAATGACATTGTTATTGAACCTTATATTGACCGTACTAATCTTGTTAATAGAGCTATAGGCACTGTAGAGAAGAATCTGATTGAAGGAGCATTGATTGTAATATTTGTACTTGTTGTCTTCTTGGGAAATCTCAGGGCAGGCTTAATTGTAGCATCTGCAATTCCTCTTTCACTGTTGTTTGCTTTGGGGATGATGAATGTGTTCGGTGTCAGTGCCAATCTTATGTCCTTAGGAGCAATAGATTTTGGTCTCATTGTAGATGGAGCGGTTATTATCGTTGAAGCAACAATGCATCACTTAGCTCTTGGAAAGTCGCGTACACTTACCCAGGCAGAAATGGATGATGAAGTTTATACTTCTGCATCTAAAATAAGAAGCAGTGCAGCATTCGGTGAGATCATCATTCTAATTGTATACATACCTATCCTGACATTGGTTGGTATTGAGGGAAAGATGTTCCGCCCCATGGCACAGACTGTTGGATTTGCGATACTGGGAGCATTGATTCTATCATTGACCTACATCCCAATGATGAGTGCTCTTATTCTTCCTAAGACAATAGAACATAAGCGGACTTTTTCCGATAAAATGATGGATTTCTTCCATCGTAAATATGCGCCGATACTTGAATGGGCCATACGCTTTAAACATTGGGTGGTAAGTATTGCCGGTGGCTTAATGGTTATCACATTCGTTGTGTTCGCAAACATGGGAGGTGAGTTTCTGCCTCAATTGCAAGAAGGTGATTATGCTTTCCACTGTATTCTTCCTCAGGGAGCCTCTCTTTCACAAAGTATTGAGACATCAATGCAGGCAGAAAGGATCATTAAATCTTTCCCGGAAGTAAAACAGGTCATTGGCAAAACTGGCAGTGCTGAAATACCCACTGACCCGATGCCTCCAGAAGCCAGCGACTTGATAATTGTATTAAAAGACAAGAAGGAATGGACCACTACAGATGATTACGATGATCTGGCAAATCAGATGATTGAAAAGCTGGAGGCCATTCCAGGTGTATTCTTTGAAGCGAACCAACCTATACAAATGAGATTCAATGAATTGATGACAGGGGTAAGACAGGATGTAGCTATTAAAGTATTTGGTGAGAATATTGAAACTTTAGCTACTATAGCCGATCAGGTAGGTAAAGTAGTCCAATCTGTAGATGGGGCGACAGCACCACAAATAGAAAGGACTCAGGGGCTGCCTCAAATCACAATAGAATATAATCGCGGTCAGATAGCCGCTTATGGTTTGAATATCGCCGATGTTAACAGGGTTATAACCGCTGCATTCGCAGGCATGTCAACCGGAGTTGTATTTGAGAATGAGCGTAAGTTTGATTTAGTTGTTCGCCTTGATTCTACTCACCGTACTTCCATTGAAGATGTTGCTAATTTGAATATACCTATCAAAGATGGAAATCAAGTGCCGCTTAGCCAAGTAGCGAAAGTTTCATTTAAAGAAGGACCAGCGCAAATTAGCCGTGAAGATGCAAAACGACGGATAGTTATAGGCTTTAATGTAAAAGGTAGAGATGTACAAAGTGTGGTGAAGGATATACAAGCAAAGTTGGCTCAATTTCCGCTTCCTGCTGGATATTACTTCACTTACGGAGGAACTTTTGAGAATCTTGAACAAGCATCTGCCCGTTTGAGAATAGCTGTACCTGTGGCATTGTTCCTAATATTCGCACTATTGTATTTCACATTTAAATCTCTAAAACAGGCAACGCTAATATTTACTGCCATACCAATGTCTGCTATTGGAGGCGTATTTGCATTGTTGCTCAGAGGTATGCCATTTTCAATTTCTGCAGGTGTAGGGTTCATTGCCCTATTTGGTGTAGCGGTTTTAAACGGCATTGTTCTTATTGGTACATTTAATGAACTGGCGAAAGAGGGAATAATTGACCCTCTTGAGCGTATCAGGAAGGGTACTCAAATAAGACTACGGCCAGTTCTAATGACAGCAACGGTTGCATCATTAGGCTTTCTTCCTATGGCTATCTCAACTGGTGCAGGAGCGGAAGTACAGAAACCATTGGCAACAGTTGTTATTGGCGGCTTACTTACTGCCACATTCCTAACGTTGATCGTGTTGCCATTACTCTATATGATTTTTTCAAAGCCTACAAAGGGATATGCTAAACCAGCTATAACAATTTTGGTATTGGCACTATTATCTATAACTCTGCCTGCACAGGGCCAGACACAAACGCGTATTTCATTTGAAGATGCTTATAGTGTGGCTCTACAAAACAACCTGCAATTAAAAAGCAGTGATATAGCATTGAAGCGTTCGCAATCGTTATCAGGAACCTATTTTGACATACCCAAGACCGGCATATTTGCTGAGAATGAGGACTTGAGGCCATCAGATAACATGGGTATTCTAAAAATAGGCTTATCACAAAGCATAGAATGGCCCGGCATTTATAACGCAAAACGAAAGATGCTACAGCAGCAAGTGAGGTCTTATGATTACACTAAACAATTACGAGCATTGGAAATTAAGCGTAACCTACAAACTACTTACTACACATTGTGGTACCATCAAAGTCGTAAACAGTTGTGGCAACAGTTAGATAGCTTTTATAGACAAAGTGCTGAAATTGCCCGGCTTCGTGTAAAGACGGGTGAGAGTGCTGGGCTTGATAGTATTTCTGCCACCGCTAAAAGCATGGAAATACGACTACAACTCCAGACCATCCAAAATGATATTCTAATTCAACAGACAGCATTGCAGACGCTGCTAAACACAGACAGCGTTTACTTGCCTGTTAGTATGTCATTAGGTAAAGTGGAAACACTGTTCGCTGAAAACTCAGAAAATCATCCGTTTTTATTGGTTCAGCAGCAAGCAGTGAATGTCGCTCAGGCTGAAGTACGCATTGCTAAACTTAGTCCGATGCCTGAATTTTCTGGGCGCTTTTTCTCGCAAAGATTGTATGGTTTACAGAATCCATTTACAGGCTTTTCAGTTACAATGGGTGTACCATTGTTTGGGATTGGCAACTATCGTAACAAAATCAGGGCAGCACGGCTTGAGCATGATTACCAGCAAACACTTTACAACTATGAAAGCCAGGTTTTGAAAACGCAGATTCAACAAAGTATTCAGGCGTTGGAGAAAAACCTTCAGATGGTACAATTTTATGAAACCAATGGCTTGAAACAGGCTGAAGCTATTATAAAAGCTGCGTCATTGTCATATAAAGGTGGTGAAATCAGCTTTGCAGAATTCTCGCAATACTTGAACCAAGCTGTAGACATTCGTAAGAACTATTTAGATGCCCTGCATCAATACAATCAAAATGCCATCCAACTAAACTATTATCAAAACAATTGAGATGAAGTTATATAGAATATTATCAATAGCATGTCTGGTGATGATTACGGCTTGCAATCAGAAACCTGAATCATCCAAGGATGCCCCAGAAACGGAGGAACATACAGAAAGCAATGTTGTTTCATTAAACGATGCTCAAATGAAAACTGCAGGCATTGAGCTTTCAGCAATTGAAATGAAAAACCTGACAACATCAATAAGTGTAAACGGTACGCTTGCTGTTCCAAATCAGAATAAGGCAATAATTACTTCTTTGTCAACCGGAGTATTAAGGACACTAACAGTCCAACCGGGTGATTTTGTAAAAAAGGGCCAGGTGATAGGGTCTATAGCTAATACTGAACTATCGGGCATTCAACAACAGTTTATAAGCATCAACTCACAAATCAAGTTTTCTGAACAAGAATTGAAAAGACAACGGGAATTGGTTGATGGAAATGCAGCTCCCTTAAAGAATGTACAAAGAACTGAATCGGAGCTTAATGGTTTGCGAGCACAGCAAAATGCTTTAAAAAAGCAACTAACAACGCTGGGCGTTTCGGCAAATGGTGATATCTCCTCTACTCTTACGATTACAGCTCCAATAAGCGGAACTATTTCGGAGATAAATGCCCAAATCGGATCACAGGTAAGTCCAAGTTCCTCAATAGCACAAATAATCAATAACAGTGAACTGCATTTGGACCTCTTTGTTTATGAGAAAGATTTACCCAAGGTAGCAGCAGGTCAAACCATTCACTTTACACTGACTAATAATCCGGGTAAAGAATACGATGCGAAAATATACTCAATAGGT
>DASWWE010000146.1:0-5909 GCA_036406055.1 Flavipsychrobacter sp.
TGCCATTTACATTGCGTGTTATATCGCGTTCGGGTATACCGGTGCAAATATCGAATATACAATGGCCGGATGCAGATAGCAGTACCAGCATTGCACTGAAACGCGATACGTTATTATCCATAACGCATACGGTGAAAATACCGGGCTCTGCTGAGTATACCGAGCCTTACTGGATGAAGTACCCGAATACGAATGCCGGTCAGTTCAACATACCGAACGATACCGTATTAGGCTATCCAGAAACACCAAATGCATTGAATGCAAATGTGGCCGTGACTATAGGTGATGTAGCCTTTACCATACCGGTGCCGCTTTCGTTCAAAAAACTGGACCCTACGCATGGCGATGTGATACAACAACTGCGTATAGTGCCGGATGCGAGTATTGAGTTTGTGGCAGGCCTAAGTATCATCAATGCAGATGGCAGTTTGCAAACGGCGGTACGTATTCATCCTAATAAAGATATAAGCGACGCCGTTCTTGAGGTGCATGATAACGGAAATGTATCCAGCTATATTAAAGATATACAACTGGCAAAAGGTATTGACACAGTTATTACCATAAACTTTACAGCTAAAGACCTTGAAAAAGTAAAAAGTAAAGACTTTTACCTGATGGGGGGATTGATGAATAACAATGGTTTTAACACGCGTACGCAGCACCTGATACAATACGAGCATTTGCCTACCCTGCAATATTTTTCGGAATCCTATACTAAAATTTTGCAACGTAACTGGAAAAGTACGGCCAAACGTATAGGTTATATAGACGGCGCGGGAGACCATGTAGCGAGTATACTACGCCTTACAGGGCTACAGGTAGATGTACTGAAAGCGGAAGATATTACAACCGAAAAACTGAAGAAATATGATGCCGTACTAACAGGCATACGTGCCATCAATACAGAAAAGCGGATGAATTACTGGATGCATGTATTACTACAATATGTGCAGAATGGCGGGACATTGGTAATGCAATACAATACATTGCAGGATATGGCAACCACGAACATCGGCCCATATCCTATCACACTATCGAGCCAGCGTGTGACGGAAGAAGATGCCACGATGACCTTTTTACAGCCCGACCATAAAATACTGAATGCACCCAACAAGATAACACAAGAAGACCTGAAAGACTGGGTACAGGAACGTGGCCTATATTTTCCGTCAAAATGGGATAGTAAATACACGCCATTATTCAAGATGAATGACACCGGTGAGCAACCGTTGGAAGGTGGAACATTGTATGCCCAGTATGGCAAGGGCCATTATGTATATACACCGCTGGCATTTTTCAGGCAGTTGCCGGCAGGCAATAAAGGTGCGATACGATTACTGATAAACATGCTGAACGTAGGAAAGCAATAATGGATAACAGCAAGAAACATAACTGGAATACGTGGTATGCAGTAGTGCTGATAGTACTGCTGCTGCAGATAGTATTGTATTACCTGTTTACCCGATACTGGAAATGAGTACACTAGACTGGATCATATTGTTTGCAACACTTGCGGGCATCATAGCCTATGGCGTGTATAAAGGCCGTGGCCAACATGGGTCTGACACATATCTGATGGCGGGCAAGAATATGCCATGGTATGTAGTATTGCTAGGCATAATGGCTACACAAGCCAGTGCTATTACTTTTTTATCTGCTCCGGGGCAGGCGTATACAGATGGTATGCGCTTTGTGCAATATTACTTTGGCCTGCCTATCGCCATGGTGGTTATCAGTATCACGTTCATCCCCATCTTTCAAAGGCTGAATGTTTATACCGCTTATGAATATCTTGAAACGAGATTTGACAGGAAAACCCGGTTGCTTACCTCTGTGCTATTTCTCCTATCGCGGGGGTTGTCTACGGGTATCAGCATCTATGCGCCATCTATCATATTGTCATCCATTATGGGTTGGAATATTTATTTTACCAACATCATAACCGGTGGGCTGCTTATCATATATACCTATACAGGCGGGGCAAAGGCTGTAGCACACACTCAGAAACTACAGTTCCTGATAATATTGGGTGCCGTGCTGATAGCCGGCTATCTTGTGGTAGATGAGCTACCCAATGGCATAGGCTTGAGCGATGCCCTTTATGTAGCCGGAAAATCTGGCAAGCTGAATGTAATAACTACAGAATTCAATTGGAAAGACCGATATAATATATGGAGCGGTGTAATAGGTGGTTTCTTCCTGGCACTCTCCTATTTCGGCACCGATCAAAGCCAGGTAGGCCGATACATTACCGCAAAAGACACAACAGAAAGCAGGCTGGGCCTGTTAATGAACGGATTGGTAAAAGTACCGATGCAGTTTGCCATCCTGCTATTAGGCGCATTGCTATTTGCGTTTTATTGCTATCAGCCTGCGCCGGTTTATTTTAATGATGCAGCCTATGAAAAGTATAAAAATGCACGACCGCAGGAAGTAGCCGAGATACAAACGCAATATGATTCGCTACATGCTATTCATATGCAGTCGGCCTATAGCATTGCCGGTTATAGAGGCTCATCGCAAACAGTGCCCGATGCCCTGGTACAAACATTTAAAGCCAACCAGAAACAACTGGATGCACTGCACGATACTGTAAAGAAACGTATAGTGACCTACGGCTACAGCAGCGATAATAACGACACTAACTATATCTTTCTATATTTTGTAAAACACAACCTTCCTAAAGGTTTGGTAGGCCTTTTGTTTGCCGTTATATTCCTGGCATCGTGGGGCTCTATATCCGCTGCACTAAATTCTTTGGCGTCTTCTTCGCTGATGGATATACAGCTACTGAACAGCAAAAAAGAAATAGATGAAAAACAAGAGCTAAGGCTTTGCCGGCTGCACACGCTTGGCTGGGGCATCTTTTGTATTGCTGTCGCTATGTTTGCTACACGTATGGGCTCTTTGATAGAAGCGGTGAATATATTAGGCTCTTTATTTTACGGAACCATACTAGGTATTTTCCTTGTAGCTTTCTATATTAAACGTGTAAATGGGACGGGGGTATTCTTTGCAGCTATTATTACAGAGGCTATCGTGGTGCTCATCTACAATATGGATATTATATCCTTCCTGTGGCTGAATGTGATAGGCGCATTACTGGTTGTATTCATCAGCCTTTTGACTTTGATAAAACTAACTGCGAATTAGTATTAATTTTGCGTGCATGAATACCGGATTTACATACGAACAGGCAGCTGAAATTTGTGAAGATTTTGAAGACCTCGTTGATACCGACCTTCGTATATCATCTAACGACGAGTTGATAGATTGCGTAATAGAGCATGTAGTAATGGTGCCTTATGCAGAAGAGGATAAATATGCCTTCATGCAACTATACAAACAGAGTGGTAACCCTGCAGAAGCACTACAAGCATATAAAGGTGATGTGTACGATGTGCTGATCATTGCACACAACCTGAAAAAAAATGCTGATATAATCACACAAACTATAGGCGACTATATCAGCAGTAATGGTGTTCGTTACAACTTCCCTGAGGCTTAGCTTACTTGCAGTACTTTAGTTGGCTCCAGGTTGGCATTGCGTATAGATACGTTGCGGGCTACATTCTGGGCCAGCTCTTTGAATATTTCCTGTGTAATAGATTCATCATCAAGAATGGCAGGTATACCTTTATCACCACCTTCGCGTATGCTTTGCACCAATGGTATTTCGCCCAGGAATGGTAATTCAAATTGCTCCGCCATTTGTTTCGCACCACCTT
Source organism: Flavipsychrobacter sp. (assembly GCA_036406055.1). Classification (GTDB taxonomy): domain Bacteria; phylum Bacteroidota; class Bacteroidia; order Chitinophagales; family Chitinophagaceae; genus Polluticoccus. Next base: position 3,729 of record DASWWE010000146.1, read on the forward strand.
TGCCAAAGAGGTAATATTTATTCTCGGGTAATTCAGCCGGTGTGAAGTAAGCCATATTTTCAACAATACCCAGTATCGGTATTTTGATATTTTCCTGCTTGAACATCATAATAGCCTTCCTGGCATCGGCTGCTGCTACTGCCTGTGGTGTAGATACGATAACTGCACCTGTTACCGGCACTGCCTGTACCAGTGTAAGGTGCACATCGCCAGTGCCAGGTGGCAGGTCTATCACCAAGTAATCCAGTTCCTGCCAGTGTACGTCTGTAATGAATTGCTTTAAGGCAGAGCTGGCCATCGGGCCGCGCCATATCACGGCTTGTTTTTCATCTATCAGCAAGCCTATAGACATCGCCTTGATACCAAAGCGCTCCATAGGTACGATTTTCCCCTTGCCATCTACCTGTGTCATCATGGGGCGTTCATCGCGCATACCCAGCATAATGGGTATAGACGGCCCGTATATATCTGCATCCAGCAAACCAACAGTTGCACCTTCCTGAGCAAGGCCCAATGCCAGATTTACGGCTACGGTAGATTTGCCGACACCACCCTTACCTGATGCTACCATAATAATGTTCTTAACACCCGGCAATACCGATTTACTATCTGTACGATTGGTATTTACATTGGCGGTCAGGTTTACAGTTACTATTGCTTCTTTATCTACCAGTAGTTTCACAGCATTGATACATGCCTTTTCTATCATGTCTTTTAGTGGACATGCCGGTGTGGTAAGTACAACAGTAAACGATATATTCTTACCCTCTACTACCACATCATGCACCATATTCAGCGTAACAAGGTCTTTACCCAAATCCGGCTCCTGAACGTTACTCAATGCCTTTATTACCGCTTCTTTCGTTATCATACTAAACCTTTGTTAAAGTGACTGTAAAGTGCCGCAAAAATACGTTATACCTGCTTTCTTTGTGAAACTAAATACTGATACTGCTATTAATAGTTTTATTGGTAATATTGATTGAAGCCTTGCACAAAGAGTATTGTGGAAAGAGCTTAACTTTGAGCAACATGCATAGTAAATTCCGTTCCTTCTGTATCGCAACCATGTGTTGTATAGCCTTGGCAAAAACAGCATCGGCACAAGACCCATATGAGAATATTGTGCAGATAAATGGTGTTACTATGACAGCTGACAGCCTGCGTGCAGTACCTAACGTAACAGTGCTTGTGAAGAATAAAAACCGTGGTGTGGAATCGAGCAATTTGGGTGTATTTTCAATTGTTGCTTATAAAGGCGATACACTGCAATTTTCTCAATTAGGTTTCAGGGGCAAAGAATATGTGATACCCAGAGATATTAAGGGGCACTACTTTTCATTGATACAACTGATGGTACAGGATACTTTTTACCTGCCGGAAACTATTATCCGCCCGTTACCATCGAGAGAGCAGTTCGATTATGCTTTCAAACACTGGCGCATACCAGATGATAAGTATGAAATAGCCCGTAAAAATACGAATGCTTTAATGTTACGTGCTTTAGCACATACTTTACCAAGAGATGGGCGTGAGAACCAGTCCGCATATCAAAATATCCAATCTCAAAATGCTGTTTACTATGGCCAGCAAAAGCCGATGAATGTATTTAGTCCGCTAGCCTGGGCTGAATTCTTCGAGGCCTGGAAGCGCGGGGATTTCCGGAAGAACAAATTTTAAAAATGATTGCAGACCTTCAAGGTCTATATAGACTTAAAGCCGGCTATGTCCGGCTTTAATTATGTGCAGTAATGCTATTCTTTAAAATCATGCTACTCTTGTGCTTACCATATGTACATAAAAAAACACGCCTCAACATAAGTTGAGGCGTGTTGTAATAAATATGGCAGCTACCTACTCTCCCGCATTGTGGTGCAGTACCATCGGCCATGAGGGGCTTAACTTCTCTGTTCGGAATGGGAAGAGGTGAACACCCTCGGCAATACCACCATAAGGTCTTTGCCTGATTAGCTTTCAGCTATAAATACTTAAGACTTATAACTGTCGGCTTAGGACTAATAAGGTGACATATTAAGAAAACAATTTTTCAGAAGTAGTTAATAAAGTTAAAGCTTACGGGCAATTAGTACTACTCGGCTTTGATGTTACCACCTTTACACCTGTAGCCTATCAACGTCATCGTCTCTGACGACCCTTAAAAGTAAACTCATCTTGAGGAAG
>DASWWE010000147.1:0-4595 GCA_036406055.1 Flavipsychrobacter sp.
ATGATGAAGTAAAGAACTTTCTTTCAGTAGCTGCCCCTTATGTTGACATTGTAAAACTGGGCTTTGGTACGGCTTTCGTTACCAACAACCTGCGCGAGAAGATAGATATATATACCGCTCATAATATACCCGTCTATTTTGGAGGCACACTTTTCGAGGCTTTCCTGGTGCGCGGACAGTTCGACGATTACCTTTCGGTTATCAAAGAGTATGGTTTAAAGTATGTAGAAGTATCGGATGGTTCCATCACTATACCGCATGCGGAAAAGTGTGGCTATATCGAAAAGCTGGCACAACATGTGACCGTACTGTCTGAAGTAGGTTCTAAGGATGCAGCCCACATTATACCGCCTTATAAATGGATAGAGCTGATGCGTGCAGAACTGGAAGCAGGTTCTGCCTATGTGATAGCAGAAGCACGTGAGGCGGGTAACGTAGGTATCTACCGTGGTTCGGGCGAGGTACGCGAAGGGCTGGTGCAGGAGATACTGACACAGATACCTTCTGAAAAGATCATATGGGAAGCACCACAAAAAGCACAGCAGGTATACTTTATGGAGCTACTGGGTGCTAATGTGAACCTGGGTAATATAGCGCCGGTAGAGGTACTACCACTGGAAGCTATGCGTGTAGGACTTAGGGGTGATACCTTCTTTCTATACCTGGATAAAGAGAAAGGCGCAGCACAATAGGCTATGAATATATTGCAGACATATACAGAGGACATGCTATCGTAGTATGTCCTCTGTTTTTTAATGAATGAGTACCATGCACAAAGTATACGGACTGATAGGGTATCCTCTGAAGCATAGCTTTTCGCCCGCTTATTTTAAAGATAAGTTTACAAGGTTGGGTATCGATGCTACTTACCATGCTTATGCCATACCTACCATACATGAGTTGCCCGAGCTGATAAAAAAACACCCATCACTGGCGGGACTTAACGTAACTATACCTTATAAAGAGCAGGTGTTAAGCTACCTGGATGAGGTAGACAGCATAGCACAACAAATAGGTGCAGTCAATTGCATTGCCATACATGCCGGTAAACTAAAAGGCTACAATACAGATGTAATCGGTTTTGCTGATAGCCTGAAACCCTTGCTGCAACCACATCACACAGATGCACTGATATTAGGTACCGGCGGGGCATCGCTGGCTGTGGCCTATGCACTAGGGCAATTGGGCATACGCTATACGAAGGTATCAAGAGCTGTAGGCGATATTGTGTATGCCGACCTGCGGCCGGAACACATTGCTACGCACACACTCATCATAAACACCACGCCTGTAGGCATGTTCCCGGATGTGGATGCTTTTCCCGACCTGCCGTATGAAGCCATAACCGATAAGCACCTGCTATACGACCTGATATATAACCCCGCTGAAACCGCCTTCCTGGCCAAAGGCAAAGCGCAGGGTGCTACCATAAAAAATGGCCATGAGATGCTGGTGCTGCAGGCAGAAGCATCGTGGCAGATATGGAATGACTACATGCCTACCGTATAGTACACGCAGGTAGTAACAAAGTTTCGTAAGAAGGGGATGGCAGATATGAGACCAAGCTGCTTGCGTGGCTGCAGCCCAAACTTGTATTTGTATATCGGGTTGATGAGATAGTGCTGTTTGTTTACCGTCTTTAAGCCACTGCTTTTTATGATGCGCTCAAAGCGTTCTATACTGATGCGTGTATCATGTATCTCTGAAAGTTCACGTATCACACCTTCTGACTCACCTATCATTTTCAGCAATCCCCTGTACAATGACTTGGGCAGTATATGATACCATGGCATCATGCCCAGCTTATGCTCGCACAACTGCTGGTGGCCGCCAAAAGGCATATACCATGGCGGAAAGCCAAAGAACACCTGCCCATCGGGCTTTAGCAGGTTTTTAAGATAAGGCACAAACTTTTCCTGTTCCGGGATATGTTCTATTACATCCTTCAGTATAATAACATCGAAGAAGCCCTTGTACATTTCTAGGAAGTCGGTATCGTATACATTCTTATACAGGAATTTTATTTTGCCGGCAGCTACTTCTTCTTTGTAAAAGTTATTGGCATAGTCTATGCGCAGTTCATTCAGATCGACCCCTACACAGTGCGCACCTTTATCCATAAAGGGTACTAATACACCTCCCTCGCCACAGCCTATTTCCAGCACATTGGTGCCGGGTTTTATAGGGTGGGTTTCCTCAATAAACGGCAATACATACTGCCTGGAGTTATCTACCTGCTGTTCGTACCGTACGCGTTCGTCCTTGTGTTGCTTTAGGGCCAAAGTCCTTTGTAATTTTTGAAGGGGATAAAATTAACCTTTTACTTCATTCATCAAAGCCTGCAAAATTTCCAGCTGCTTTTTGATGCTCTCATCATGTATCTTTTCATACAGGGCTACGATGAACTCGCGCGACAGGCGCAGCTTTTCAGCCCTGTCACCGCGGGTTTCCACTATTTCCTGCCAGCGTTCGGGCTGGTAAGCGGTCATGTTGCAGTCTTTCTTTACGGCGCCCATACGTTCGCTCAGCTCCATACGGCGGGCTATCAGGTCGATGATCTCGGCATCTATCCCATCCATCATCTGGCGCAGGTTTTCGAGGCTGAGGCTCTTACCCGTATCCGTAGTATATAGCTGGCGCACTACCAGGTTATCTATAAGGGCTATGAGTGCATCCGGTGTTATTTGCTGGGCAGCATCGCTCCAGGCTTCAGCCGGGTGAGGATGCGTTTCTATCATCAGGCCACAAAAGCCCATGTCCATGGCCTTTTGTGCTACGCGTGCCACCAATTCGCGGTTGCCCGTAATATGGCTGGGATCGCAAATGATGGGCAAAGATGGCCTGCGCCTTTTCAGCTCGATAGGTATAGGCCAATTGGGCTGGTTGCGGTATGGCGATGCTGCATTGTAACTGGAAAAGCCACGGTGGATGGCTGCAATATCCGTAATGCCGGCGTGTTCCAACCGCTCAATAGCGCCGTGCCACAGGTCCACATCCGGGTTCACGGGGTTCTTAACCATCACCGGTATGTTCGTACCTTTCAATGCATCGGCCAGCCGCTGCACCTGGAAGGGGTTTACCGTAGTGCGGGCTCCTATCCACAATATATCCATGCCATATTTTAAAGCCAGCTCTATATGCTGGGGTTCTGCTACTTCTATAGTTACCGGCAGGCCATGTACCTGCTTCACTTCCTGCAGCCATTGCAAAGCTGCCTCGCCCATCCCCTCAAAACTGCCCGGCCTTGTGCGGGGTTTCCATACACCAGCCCTGAAGAGCTGTACCCTTGCTGCGATAGCTGCTGCCGTTTCCAATACCTGCTCGCGGGTTTCTGCGCTGCAAGGGCCGGCTATCACAAATGGGTTACCCCCGTTATTGAAAAAAGACATAGTGCAAAGGTACTTGTTGATAAGCGAATTGCTTTAAATGGATGCTTAGTTTAAACTTATATTATAATAATCATCATGAGGTTGTCTTTCAATTTTCCCGTCAGTTTTCTGCCAAGCTGCTATCTTTGCCGCCATGCAAGCATTGCCCCGTATAGATGAGCTGAAAGATGGCGCTGTATTATTAATAGACAAACCTTACAAATGGACCTCCTTTGATGCCATCAACAAAGTAAAGCGACTGTCGAAAGTGAAGATAGGCCATGCCGGCACACTAGACCCGCTTGCTACCGGGTTGCTGATATGCTGCACCGGTAAATTTACCAAACGTGTAGCCGAATATCAGCGCCTGCCGAAAGAATATACGGGCATCATACAATTGGGTGCTTCTACCCCCACCTACGACCTGGAAAGCGAGCCTGAAGACTTTAAGCCTTTTGAGCATTTGACGGAAGCGGAGATAATAGCCGCTACCGAAGCCTTTAAAGGTGACATACAGCAAGTGCCCCCAATCCATTCGGCCATTAAAAAAGATGGCAAACGTGCTTATGAACTGGCGCGCAAGGGCAGGGAGATAGTACTGGAACCGCGCAATGTGCGCATCGCCGCTTTTGAGATCACCAAAGTGGCGCTGCCCGAGGTACACTTCCGGGTGGCCTGCAGTACGGGTACTTACATCCGTTCGCTGGCCAATGACCTTGGGGCTGCACTGGGCTGTGGCGGCTACCTGAAAGAACTGCGCCGTACCAAAATAGGCGATTTTTATGTAGCTGATGCCCTGACACCAGACCAATGGAAGACACACTGGTTTGGTGCGCCGCAGGAGGCTGCCCAATAATTTGTTTCTGGTTGTTTCCGGTTTTCATGGTGTTGCAAAAATGTTGTGTTTTGTTGTGATTTTTCGTGTTTTGTTTTTTTGCTATTTGCTGTAAAATGTAAGTGATTGAAAATCAGCATTGCTTGTAAATGGCCGACCTGTAAATTGTTGTGAAATGTTGTGTTTTGTTGTAGGCATGACTGTATTAGTGGTTTCCAGGGCTTTTCTATAATAGCAAATATACATTATTTATATGAATAAATAAAGGCTGCTTACGGGCAGCCTTTTTACTGTGTAATGGTAAAAAAATACAATTACTCAACCACGAAACGGCTGATATTGCCATTGGTTGTCTTTATGATATAAATGCCATTGATAAGGCTGGCCGTATT
>DASWWE010000148.1:0-53886 GCA_036406055.1 Flavipsychrobacter sp.
CATCGGCAGCCACCGACAATCACCCTGTGATTGATTGTCGGGCTCTTTTTTTTGGTTCTTTTTTTGGAGAAGCAAAAAAAGAACAACCACGCAATACAGGAAAAACAAACAACACAAAAACTACCCCTGGTTCGCATGCACCGAAGGCACCCCACTACCCTTCATCCGCTGGTAGCCTGCATGTATCAGGCATATACCAATAAACTCCGTCACATACAGCACCTCTATATATCCAAACTTCGATGCCGACCCGCCAATGCCCGGCAGCAAGCCACCCGCAGCTATCAATACATTCCCCCAAAATTTGCTCTTGTCTATCACCGTACGGTAGTACAGCATAGCAGAATAGATAGCGCCACCTACCAGGAACACAAAAGCATACAGGTTGATGATAGGTGTCAGCGCACGTATAAAGCTCCATTCCAGCAGCCTGCCACTCAGTTTCACATCCGCACCCCGCGTTACCGGTTCCAGTGGCGATAATATCACCAGCAGTATAGTCGTTGCTATTACGCTCACCAATGCTACAGACAGGCGGTGGGCTGTTTTGCGTTTCATAAGCAGGTACACCGTGCCCTGCGCCAGTGGCGCACCGCCCAGCAGCGCACCAAAAATATACCAGGCTTTAAAGTTAACGGGCGAATACCCGCCCAGTGCATGTATGCTTTCGCTCACGGTGCCGGCACCGTAAAAGAACACACCTATCGTCCACCACATAATGTGCAGCGAGGTTGTATTCTTTCTCCAGTGCTGGTATAGCTCTATAAAAAAGAAAATACAGAAAAGCGTTGTAGCCAGCGGCAGAAAATAAAGCAAGCAAACACGTGTTTGATGCAAAGCTATAAAGATGCCCATTGTCATGGCTATTCCATTGTCACCGCATTGCCATATTTATCATCAACAAAAATGGGAGCTGTGATAGCTCCCATTTTTTTCTATAACGGCAGATGCATTATTTAGAAACCACCATACGTTTCGTATCCGCTTCTTTTCCATCTACTATCAGTGAATACAGGTACATACCCGGCTGCAGTTTTTCACCGCTTATGGTTACCTGTCCTTTACCTTTTGCCGCAGGGTATTTCATCAGCTCCCTTCCGTTTAGGTCGTAGATAATAATGTAGGCTGCCTGCTGCATGGTTTGCAGGTCATAACCTATCACCGTTTCTTTACCAAATGGGTTCGGCGCGTTCTGGTACAGCACATTGCCTGTTTGTGTCATGGCAGCACGGTATCCGGCTACCTGTGCTTTCAGTTCGGCAACTTCAATTTTCAACTGTTCTATTTCTGTTTTCATAGCACCATCTGCACCTTGTAATGGCACGCGGCTGTTATACACATACCCCTTATCGTCTATCACCAGTATCGTACCACTGCCTGGTTCCAGGTTTTCAAACCGGATGTCCGATGTGGCATTAGGTGCATTATCCCAGTTGTTGCCGTACTGGCAGTCTACGTGCAGGCGTGCGGTCGGGTTCATGGTATTCCATCCCATGCGGCCCGCATTCGGGTCCACATTGTTAGGGCCGCCCGGTGTCAGTATACCGCGGTAGCTGCTTTCGGTTTGTATATCTACGCTGAATTTGTTTTTTGTACCGAAGATGTGGTTGCCATTCAGTATCGTATTGCCCTTCACTTTCCAGTAGCATTCATCACTGCAGTTATCCGGCTTACATTCATAGCCCACACAGTCGGGGTTAAAGTCATCTACAATGATATTGGATACTGCGCTGATGCTCCCGTTCACGCACATGCCTATCGGGTTGTTGCCACCAACAGGGCTCGTGTTCGTTTCTTCTACACGCACTTCAAATGTATGCGTACCGGCACTCAGCGTTTGCGTAAAAACTACCGGCCACGGAGTAAAATAGTTGGTCCCGCTGAATGGCTGCGAAAAACCGGGCACCGCCACGCCATCTACATATACAGCGCTTATCAGGTTGTCATCGTAAAAGTTCATGTCAAATGTAATATCCCCATCTTCACATAGCCGGAAGCTGCGGCTGTATAATATATAATCACCTGCGTAAGCTATGGCTCCCGGTGTTGCGTGGCTGGAAGCATCGCATAGCCACCTTGCACCAAGGCCCGTGCCCCATCCGGACACCGGGTTTACAATAAGCGCGCTCATAGGCAGCCCGGTAGTGCCGCCAAATACAGGCGAGCGGTCAGTTATCATCCAGTGCGGGTCGTTTTGCACCGGCGCCAGCAATGTAGTACCATCCCAGCCCGATGTAATGCTGAGCGATGAAACAAGGGTACATTGTGCTTGTACGTTATAAGATGTAACGAGGAACAATAACGCGGCAATAGCACGCAGGCAGTAGTGCTTGGCAGCAGCACCAATAGTTTTAATTGTTTTCATAGATGTGTTGAATAAAGTGTTTTAGAAAATGTTCTTGATGGTCGGGATCATTGCTTTTTCATCTATCCATAGGCAGAAAGATTATAAGGTGAAACAATAAAATAACGATGCGTTCAGAGGGTATATCTGTTAGCTAAAAACGGTTCGGGAAGTATACTGCACGGATGGTATTAAGGCAGCTTGCGTTGTGTTATAAAGATGGTTGTTTTCATAGTTTGGTGTTTTATATAATGGTATATGACGTTTTCAAAAAGGTAGATAAATATACTATTTAAAATAAACAAAGCAAAAAAATATTTAATAAAATAAAAAGCGTAAAAAATAGTATTTTTGCTATAGTAAAACTATCCTTATGAAACCCGCCCATCAAACCTTCCTGCTCGAAATGCTAAGCCATGGCGATAAGTTGCGCGCCTACCAAACAGCCTACCCCACCGCATCCGGCGAAGCCATGCGCACTGCCGCCAACAGGCTCTTGCGGCATCCTGCCATTGCCGAAAAGCTGGCCGAAGTACAACACCGTGCCGAAGCCCAACTCCAGCAACACATACAGCAGGCGGCCGAAAAAGAAGCGGCACAAATGGTGAGCCTGCACGAAAAGCGTCTCATCCTCGCCCGCATGATACGCGGCCAGTGGAAGCAGGTAAAACACATCAAACTGAAAGACACCTTGCACGCCGTGGAAAACGACATCACACCATCGGCACTGCTGCGCGCTATCGAGCTCGACTGCAAACTGGCAGCAGGAAAATATAAAGAACCCGCACCACCTGCCGCGAGGCCAAAGCCGGCAGTAGCGCCAACTATCCCGGCTGCCAGGCCGGCAGCAGTTATACCCGCCACCAACACGCCGCTGGTTGAAGCACCGCCTAAGCTGCCACCTGCCGCAGCAGCACCGCCCGAACGCCCCGTGCTCGATTACCTGCCTGCATATGCCGTGCAGGTATACAGTAGTGATGCGCCTGCCACCACTGCCGCAAAACAGGGTGGCGAGCGCTGGCAGCTATACCTTTCGCTCGATGCCAACCTGCGCCGTCTGCCGCTGGAAGCCCTGGCTATGAAGCGTACGGCATTTGAAAAGCTTTCGCCCCGCCAGCAGCAATTGGTTTTGCAGCCCCTTATCACCGCCCGCGAACTGCTCAAAAAACAGCCGCAATCCTTTAGTAATAGATCATTGCGCGCATAAATAACCACAAACACCCACCCGGATAAGGGTACCAACACCCCTACAGGCACAAAGAAAGCTCCCTTTAAGGGGTTTGGGGGGAAAATCCATAAATCGTGGCTATTTTTGCACCTATGATCTACCATTTTGTAGTGGGCGATATGGCAGCCCAACCCTTGCAGGAAGCTATCCAATTAGAACCTTCTTTGCAGGGAGAAGTTATTGTGCTGAAGGATATCCTGCATGTAGGCCCGTTGAAGAAAGAAGCCGGTAGCGGGTTCAGTGCTTTGCGCACGGCCTTTTGGCAAGAGGTGCTGGGGGCCGATAAGCAGGTGGAAGTAGATGATATGGAGCGCCTGCTTGAGGTTTCAAAGCAGATGTTTCAAAACCTGGATACACAGGCATGGCTGTGGATGGCCCCCTGGCCGGCCGATGTGATGGCCTACCACTGGATGCTGCCCTACCTGGGCAAGCACATGGGCCGTTTCTATCTGGTCAATATCGCCGGCCTGCCTTTCCTCGATGAAAACGGCAAGGTCTTCTTCCCTAAGAATATCAGCGATATACAGCCCAAAGAATTGGTAAAGGCCCGCCGCCTTGCCCGCCAGGTAACCCCTGCCGAGCTGGAAATAGATGGCGAAGAATGGAACAAAATGGAACAGGAAAATGCCCCTATCCGCACCCACGAGGGTGGTAAAAAGATAGCCGCCCGCTCTGAAGACCATTATGATAATATCCTCACCAGCTTCTGCTCGCAGCAATACCAGAAGGCACACAAGGTGGTCAACCAGGCCATCAGCAAGTACAATGTACCTACGGGCGATACCTACCTGGGCTACCGTCTGCGCCATATGGCCACAGCCGGCAAGCTGCAATTGCAGGGCGATGCCACTAAAACATTAAAAGACTTCGATGTAAAACTACCCGGCGGCGATACCCCGGCGGCCACTAACTAATTTTAAACCGTAACATTTAGAATTTAGATATTAGAATTTAGGATTTAGAGTTTAGCATTTACTATTTATCTCATGGAATTTGAACTGCCATTAACAGAAAAAAGGGTAAAACCACACCAGGTAACAGCGCTGCACCTGTTTGTAGCACTGGTGCTTATCATTACCGCATCGGTGGTGATGGTAAGCTACTATGCCGTATCGCACCTGCCTGTTGATAAGGCCCTCAAATACCGCAACGTATTATACTACGGCCAGGCATTCGGCATCGCACTATTCGCCATTAGTCTCGCGTTAATACTGCTGGTGACGCTGCGCAATAAATGGCTGGTGGGCAATATGATAAATAATGTGCTGCTACGCGTACTGGAGCTTATCATTATGCTGGCGCTTACTGTGTTCGCACTCATCAATAACTACGGCACGCCGGCTATCATATACGGCTTGCTGGCGGTCACTATCGTACTGGCCATTTATTGGGAACGTATGAACAATGTACCGCTAGTAGTACATGTAGATAAAACAGGTATCAAACCACCGGTTACATCGCGCCGCCGCTTTCTCGATTGGAAGGAAGTAGCGCATGTGGTCTTCCGCTTTGGTACACTTACAGTCAATTGCTACGACAACCGTATGTATCAGTGGACAGTAGGCAATGTCAATTTCGAGAAAGAGATATTCGATGTGTATTGCATCCGCCAGATAGATCTGGCAAAAGATAAACGAGATAAAAGCGACTGGTAGTACGGTTGCCTTAATAGTCCGCTCTCAGAGCGGGCAAAGTGAAAACGAAAAGTGATTAATAACCATTAAAAAAAAGAAATTCTCCTTTACTGGAAGGTATAAAACCAGGCATATTCTGGTTTTAGATTTTAGAACTTCAGATTTATAACATGACACCTTATTTGCTGTACTCTGACGGGAAGGGAAACATATTTGAAGATACGACGCTGTATGCAATAGGTCGTACCGGCTGGGATGCCATGCCGGTAGAAGAAGATGCATGGATAGAACTACCTGATGGTGGCTCTTTATATGAATTGCCCGACCGCCGTGGCATAGGTATCGATGTAAAGACAGGCGAAATGCGCCTATGCGAAAAAGGCTGGGCGGTAGCTGCCTTCATACCACCGGCACATACCGGTTTTTACTTAGCCGCTTTCGAAGCTATACCCGATGCACAAACACTACCACTCTTTTGCTATACGGCAGTAGGCTGGTATAATGATAAGTTCTACGTTACAGCCACCCGTATAGAGCGCGATATACGCCAGGAATGTAGTGGCTATAACGATGAAACCGTGAAGCAGGGCGTAGAAGCCATGCTGCAGGCATACCCGCACAACAGGCTGGTAGCCCACATCGCCAACAACTGTGCACTAACATACCATTGCCCTGCTGCCCGCAACTATTTCATGGGCCGCTGGGAATGTCCCATACCTTCTTCACCTGCTTGTAATGCCAACTGTATCGGTTGCATTTCTTTCCAGCCGGAAACGGAAGAGATAGGCTCTTCGCAGGATAGGTTAACATTCAAGCCAACGGCTGCAGAGATAGTAGAATACACCGTTCCGCATTTGGAAACGGCGCCTTACCCTATCGTCAGCTTCGGCCAGGGATGCGAGGGCGAACCTTTGCTGATGTGGGAAACCATCCGCGAGTCGATCATCGAGATACGCAATCATACACCTAAAGGCAGCATCAACATCAACACAAACGGCAGTAAGCCCGATGCGGTGAAGAAACTGGTAGAAGTAGGGCTGGACAGCATTCGCGTGAGCCTCAACTCGGTTCGCCCGGAAATATATAACCGCTACTACCTGCCCAACAATTATAAGTTTGAAGACATCCGCGAAAGCGCGCGCATCGTTCGCCAGAGTGGTGGCTGGGCATCTATCAACTATTTCGTGTTTCCCGGCATGACGGATAGTATAGAAGAATATGAAGCCCTGCGCGAATTCATCCGCTATACAGATATCAGCATGATACAGTGGCGCAATTTCAATATCGACCCCGATTGGTACCTGGGTAAAATAGGCATTACAGATACGGGCGAATGTATGGGTATCAAGCAGATGATGGAGCTGATACAGGAGGAGTTTCCTAACCTGAAATATGGCTACTACAATCCGCCGATAGAACGCATGCGCAACTACGATACCGATTTCGCACATTAACAGTATTCTTGCATTAGTTTCTTTATTTTAGATGCAGATGAAGGAGAACGAAACAAAAGGAATCAATATAAAAGCTACCGCATGGACCGCCGGGGTGCACGTGATATTGCTGTTATTATTCCTGCTGGTGAAGTACTCGGCACCTGCCAATGAAACACCGGTGCAGGAACTGGGTATGGAAGTGAACCTGGGTACCAGCGATGATGGCAGCGGCACCGACCAGCCGATGGATATGGAAGACCCCGCCCCGGAAGCTGTAGTGAAAGAAGCCCCATCGCGCGTGAAAGATGAAGGAGTGAGGCAGGACATTGCATCTGCCAATGATAATGATGCCCCGGCCATCCGCACCAGCGATAAACCAAAACCTGTACGCACAGATAAGCCGGCTGAAAAGCCTACCAATGTGCGCAATACACAGCCGCGACCCACTACCAATACCACGCAGCGCCCACAACCACAGCGCCCGCGCTATGTATATGCAGGTAGCAATGGCCGTGGTGGCAATAGCGCCAGCGAGAACAGGCCCGGTACGGGAGAAGGCAATACACAAGGCCCGGGCGACCGTGGCGTACCCGGTGGTACACCCGGCGCCAGCAACTATACGGGCACACCCGGCAGGGGCACAGGTGGCATCAGCCACAACCTATCCGGCCGCAATATCATAGCGTTTCCACCACCCGATGCCGACTTTCGTGAAGGTGGCCGCGTGGTGATACGCATAACGGTAAACAAAGCAGGCGCTATCGTAAACAAGCAGGTAAAATCTGCCAGCAATGCAGAGATACGTGCCATAGCCCTGAGAAAGGTAGATAAGATAAAGTTCAACAAAAGTGACGATGCCCCTGAAGAACAGTTTGGCGATGTCACCTTTGTATTCAAAACACGCTCTTAAGCAAAACAGATGGACTCCCCGGCCTACGAAAAAACGCTCCACTATCTTTATGAACAGTCGCCTATGTTCTCTAAAATAGGCCGCACCGCCATGACGAAAGACCTGACCAACACACTGGCCTTTTGTGAGAAGCTGGACAACCCGCAGGAGAAGTTCAAATCGATACATGTAGCAGGTACCAATGGCAAGGGCAGCGTCAGCCATATGCTGGCAGCCATCTTGCAGGAAGCAGGCTATAAAGTAGGCTTATACACATCGCCGCACCTGGTCGATTTCAGGGAGCGCATCCGTATTAATGGCAAGCCCGTAAGCAAAGAATGGGTAGTTGATTTTGTAGCACAACACAAGCCAACCATTGAAACGCTCTATCCATCTTTCTTCGAGATAACGGTGGCTATGGCTTTCGCTGCGTTTGCCGAGCACGAGGTGGAATATGCCATTATAGAAACAGGACTTGGTGGCCGGCTGGATAGTACCAATGTGATAACGCCCGTACTATCTGTCATTACCAACATCAGTTACGACCATACAGATATACTTGGTAATACACTGGCAGAGATAGCCGGCGAAAAAGCAGGCATCATTAAGCCAAAGGTGCCTGTAGTAATAGGTCAGCAACATGCAGAAACAGAACGGGTGTTCTTTGAGCATGCCGTTCATAAGCAAAGCACCGTATATTATGCTGATGCTATGTGGGACCTTGTAAAGACCCGCGAAGATGTAAAGCATCAATACTACAAGGCCGTGAACCGCGCCATGCGCCAGATGCAGGACATTACTACCGACCTGCCGGGCAATTATCAATATCACAATATCAAGACCGTACTGGCTGCTATAGATGTGCTGCAAGCAGCCCAAGGCATACAGATACCCTTTGCAGTAGTGCAGCACGCATTGGGCAGAACCAAGAAGCTGACCGGCCTGCATGGCCGCTGGGATGTGCTGCAGGATGCCCCCCTGATAGTAGCAGATGTAGCACACAACCCTGCAGGCATTAAAGAAGTAATGCAGCAGTGGGGTAAAGTATCGGCACAAAGCAAGCACATCATAGTAGGCTTTGTAAAGGATAAAGATGTGGATGAAGCCTTATCGTTGTTTCCTAAAGATAGCGTCTACTACTTCTGCAATGCAGGCATACCAAGGGCTTTACCGGCATCGGAGCTGAAGAAAATAGCAGGTGCTCATGGATTGGAAGGGCATATGTACCCAACGGTAGCAGAGGCTATTGCAGCCGCTAAGCTGGCCATCGGCCAGCACGATGCGGTATTGATAACGGGTAGTTTCTTTGTAGTGGGCGAGGCTATTGAATACCTGAACGTGAACAATGGCATGTTATTTCCCACGACCCTGGAAAATCACCATTAAGGTATAGAGCATTATTTTCAGGTCCAGTGCAAGGGAGCAGTTCTCTATGTAGAGCAGGTCGTACTTCATACGCTCCATCATCTCGCTTACATTTTCGGCATAGCCAAACTGCACCATGCCCCATGATGTAAGGCCCGGCTTTACTTTATGCAGGTACTTATAGTGCGGGTGCGTATTGCTGATGATATCTATAAAGTGCTTGCGCTCCGGCCTTGGCCCGACGAGCGACATATCACCTTTCAATATGTTCACAAATTGTGGCAGCTCATCTATACGCCACTTGCGCATTACGCGGCCCCAGGGGGTAATACGGCTATCATCCTTGCTGGATAGTGCCGGACCACCCTTCTCCGCATCGGTGTACATAGAGCGGAACTTATAGATGTAGAATGGCCTGCCGAACAAGCCAATGCGCTGCTGCTTATAGATGATAGGTCCTTGAGAAGATAACATCACCTTGATGGCTGCAAAGAGGTATACAGGCGACAGTATGATCAATGCGAACAGGGATGCTACAATATCGATGGTTCTTTTACATACCCGCTGCCAGTCGGGCATCAGGTCGGGGTGAATGTGGATGAGCACGGCATCATACACATTGCTGGTCTTTACCGAGCCGGATATGATGTCGTACAAATCAGGCAATACCTTTACCACCACGGGGCGATAGCTAAGGCGTGTAAGTATATTCTCCAGCAAATGGTGCTCTGATGAATCTACAGCTACTACTACTTCTTCTATCTCGTGGTTGTCTATGATGGCTTCCAGTTCGGACAAATGGCCCAGCTGCGGCAGATACTTGCTCATACCATTACTGGCCTCTTTATTGGAATAGATGAATCCTTTAAAGATGTTACCCAATGCTTTAGGGCTATCCTTCATTTGTTTGTAAATGTCAATAGCCTTCTGGTTGCCACCTATGATGAGCGTATTAAAACCCACCTTGCCACGTATGATATTGTACTTCACCCTATTGAGCAACAGCATGCGTACCGTAAGGGTAATAGCCGTATGGATAAGCAGGTAGCGCCCTGTCATACGTATGAAGTAGGAATAATCTTTAGCATCGTTGGCAAAGATGAACAGCGATATAAAAATGCTGCCCAGTATGCAGGATATAAGGGTACGGTTTATTTCGTTGAGCCTCGATTTGCGATACAGGTCGAAATACGTGCCCGACAACAGGTATAGCAACAACCAGCCACCCGGCACCCAAATGAAAGCTGCAAGATAATCGCGCGGCTTCATGGTTTCCAGCGTAGCAAAGAAGCCGGTATTATCGAGCAATGTATGGCGGTATGCCCAGAAGATAATCCAGGACACTGCCGCCGTTATGTAATCGAATACAAGAAGTTGACGGATAGCTTTTTTCTTTTCAGGAGTAAGCATAACCGTTGCTAATAGGAAACTATTTTCAGGTTATCTAATAACACATATCCTTCCGACTGACCTTCCTGCAGGTTTGTCTTTATCATTACCCTGTAAGCGTTGGTGTTATAAGTACCCACAAACTTTTGCAGGCTTACATAAAACTTATTCCAGTTTTCATTAGGCTTAACACCGGCAATATATTCATATACCAGCGTACCGTTCTTAGTGGTTTGCAAGCCAACCTCAAAAGGTGTATTGCATTTATAATTTATCTCCAGGTATGCATCCCCGGCTTTAATAGCAATGTTCGTGTTATTGATATTCTGAGATGAAGGGTGCTTGCTATCCAGTACGATATAGCCTGCACCACCTCCTTCAAATACCTTCGATTTATCGGCTGTACGTACAATAGAAGTATCTTCTGTATTATCCGAATTTACTTTGATAAAAGTATTACCCGTTTCAAAGTCTTCCTTCCATGGAAACGTAGTTGCTTCTGTATATTTTATCTTAGGCGAGTAGTTGACTATTTTTCCCGGGTTAGGTTGCAGATACATCGTATCGAATGTAAAGAAAGGATAGAGTATCTGGTAATCGCCTAAACCATTGAAAGTAATGCCCGCACCTATCTGCACTGTGCCGGGCTTATCGGTAGGTATAGGTATGCGGCCGGGGATGTTGTAAACACCCAGCGGGCTGTTATTAAAGTATATCCAGGCCGTGAGTATTTTCTGATTGACAGTGCCTGTAGCGGTAGGATTATCTGTTGTCATAACAAATGAATCTATCTGCACATAGGTAGGCACCGTTTCAGCAGGATTGATGATATCGCAACTTTGCCAAAGGCAGCAAGCCAATACTGCCGCCGCAGAAGTAAGTATTCTCATTATTAAACTATCAGTGTAACCGTATAATCAATACGCAATAATTGTGCTAAACATTATGCAATTCGTTGTGAAGGCTCATTTTTTTGAGCACCTGGTGCGCCACATCCATAGCATTGTAGCCATCATACACGCTTACTCTCACACTACTGTCATTTTTGATAGCCTCTGCAAATTCTGCCAGTTCGCTGCGAATGGCATTGGATGGGGTTACCTCCGGCATATTCATAGAAATGATCTTGGTATCGCCACTTGGTAAATGGACCGGGAAGTCGAACATACCTTTACTCATACCCGGCTCCTTCAGGCGTACGATCTCCGTTTTCTTGTCGAGGAAATCGATACTGATATACGCATCGCGCTGGAAAAGGCGCAGCTTACGCATTTTTTTCAGCGATATGCGGCTGGCAGTAAGATTGGCTACGCAACCGTTATCAAACTCAATGCGGGCATTGGCAATATCGGCCGTTTCGCTGATGACAGATACGCCACTGGCAGATATGCGGCGCACGGGCGATTTCACCAGGTGCATCACAATATCAATATCGTGTATCATCAGGTCGAGTATCACAGATACATCGGTACCGCGGGGGTTGAACTGTGCCAGCCGGTGTGCTTCTATAAACATGGGCTGCAGCGTTTCATCGCCCAGCGCCAGGAATGCGGGATTATAACGCTC
Organism: Flavipsychrobacter sp.; assembly: GCA_036406055.1. Taxonomy (GTDB): domain Bacteria; phylum Bacteroidota; class Bacteroidia; order Chitinophagales; family Chitinophagaceae; genus Polluticoccus. The sequence continues at coordinate 11,852 of DASWWE010000148.1, forward strand.
TACGTGGCCTACCTGGCATTTTACATTGGCTTCGTTCACCAGTTTTACCAGTTCACGTGCTTCGTCCAGCGTATTGGCCAGAGGTTTTTCTATAAATACGTGCTTACCGTTCAGCAAGCATTTGCGGGCAATAGGGTAATGGGTAGTAGTGGTAGATACAATATCAAAAGCATCGGCTGCCTTTATCAGTTCGTCCACATCTGTAAAGCGGGTAACATTGTACTGGGCAATAGCAGATGCGGCGTTGGTATCATCGGGGTCGTAAAAACCAACCAGTTCGATACCGGGTATTTCCTTCCACTGTTGTATATGTATTTTGCCAAGATGGCCTGCACCGAAAACGCCTATTTTTAACATGGCTTACCTATAGATGGCAATTTTATTTATATCAATTGGTTATGAGCAGTGCAATATAGCAATATTAGCCCACTATATTATGCCTTCATCTGCCATGCTGAGGTAATTTGTTTCCGCCACTATCAGATGATCTAAAAGCTTAATATCCATGCTTTCTCCGGCTTCTTTCAGCTTGCGTGTCAGCTCTTTATCGGCGGCGCTGGGCTGCGTGTTTCCGGATGGATGATTGTGGGCAATGATGAGCTTATTGGCATTGTGCAGCAGGGCATTTTTCAGGATGATGCGGATATCGGCCACGGTGCCGGTGAGGCCGCCACTGCTGATTATTTCATGGCGGATGACCCGATTGGCCTGGTTGAGATAAAGCACGCAGAACACTTCGTGCGTTAAATCGCGCAGTAAGGGAATGGCTATCTCTGCCGCATCGGCGCTTTGGGTGATGGTGGGGCGTTGCAGGCCTTCGCCTAATTGCCTGCGGCGGCCCAGTTCCAGGGCAGCGGCTATGGTGATGGCACGCGCCTCGCCAATGCCTTTTGTTTTTTGTAATTCCAATATACCCAGCCTACCCAGTTCGTGCAGGTTGTTGTGCGCCAGTGCCAGGATATCACGCGCCAGGTCGAGTGCAGACTTTTCTTTAGTGCCGCTGGAAATGAGAATGGCCAGCAGTTCGGCATCAGAAAGGGATGCCGGGCCTTTCATCTGCATTTTTTCACGCGGTCGTTCGTCTTCCGACCAGTTTTTGATGCTATTGGATTGCATGGTAGGTTCAAATGTAATATGAATCCGAAAATAATCTATTCATATGCATTAGCAGGATTTCTTGAAGTATGTAATACGGCGGAAATTACAATTCGCTTCTCCGTTTCATCAATAAAATAGTGAATAAGGAATGAAAAATATCTAACACTGCCACTCTTGTGTTCTGATATCTTATGGTAAATGCGAATGGATTTTGTTTGATGGCCGCAACTTTATTTCGCACATTCTGTGCAAACCTTTTTCCCAAACCATCCAATTGTGTATTGTACCATTTGGCAGCCTCCTGTATATCGCGCCTGGCTGCGGGCAGTAATACGGTACGATACATTAAAGGCCTTTTTCGATTTCATCCATTGCATCATCGAAGTCCTGCGCCTTGCCGGGATTCTTGCGGTATGATTCATTGCGCTCTGAAACAATATCCTTATGCCAGCCAGGAATATCCATATTATCTTCTATGCCTTTATATTTTGCCTTTAATGCATTCCACTCTTCAATAGGTATAAATACACCTGTTGTTTTCCCCGACGCGTCTGATATAAATTGCAAATGCATGTACAATACTTATGTTACGAAGTTAGTTTTTTCTTATCAATCAAAAATCCCTATCACTGCATAACCCAAGTATAAAACACTACCCTTACCTTCGCTAACACTAAATATCATATAAGTGGATATTGACTGTACTTACCTGCCATATAGCGAAACAGGTTATTTCTCTGACCTGGTACTTGATTATATAGGCAATGCACCCACTACCAAAGACTTTTATAAATACACACCCGATGCGGCCGGCCTGCAACAGGCGATAGCCGACCGGGGGCAATACCCAGTAAACCGGCAAACGCTGGTGAGCACCCTGCAAAAGCAATATGCGTCACTACCAGTTAATGACAAAGTGACGGCCAACATAGCTGCCCTTGCCAACGATAATACCTACACGATATGCACCGCGCACCAGCCCAACCTGATGACGGGCTACCTGTATTTTATATATAAGATACTGCACGCCATAAAGCTGGCCGATGAGCTGAATGCACAACATAGCGATAAGCACTTTGTGCCGGTGTACTATATGGGCAGCGAGGATAATGACCTGGAAGAACTAGGGACCTTTAAATATGCCGACCGCAAATTTGTATGGGATGCCAACGGGCAAACAGGCGCCGTAGGGCGTATGGATACCAAAAGCCTGAAACCGGTGCTGGATGAATTCTTCAGGCTGCTGGGGCCACCGGGTAAGCATGCGGACGAACTGAAGGAAATAGTTACCAATGCTTACCTGAAACATAAGACTGTGGGCGCTGCTACGCAGTACCTGGTGCACATGCTATTTGGCAGGTACGGGCTGGTGGTGCTGGACCCCGATGAGGCGGCTTTTAAACAAGCGATATTGCCCGTGCTGCAGGACGACCTGCAAAACCACCTGGCATATGGACTGGTATCGGAGCAGATAGAAAATATAGAAGAATATTACCGTGCGCAGGCACACCCCAGGCTCATCAACCTGTTTTACCTGAAAGACAACCTGCGCGAACGTATTGAAAAACGCGGTGGCAAATGGATAGTGCTGAATACGGAAATAGCATGGACGGAAGAAGAGATACTGGCAGAGCTGACAGCACACCCCGAAAGGTTTAGCCCAAATGTAATACTGCGTGGCATCTTCCAGGAAAGTATATTGCCCAATGTGGCCTTTATAGGTGGTGGTGCGGAAGTAGCCTATTGGCTGGAACTGAAACCGCTTTTTGAGGCCTATAAAGTATTTTACCCTGTGATATTGCAACGCCAGTCGGTGCAATGGATAAATGCTTACCAGGGCAAGCACCGCAAGCAATTAGGTTTTAGCGTGGGCGATGTATTCCGGTCGGAAGTGGCGCTGGTGCGTGAATACCTGACCCGCAACGGCAATGACAACTGGCATACCACCGAAGAAACGGCAGCCATGGAGGGCATCATTACCCAGCTGAAAGAGAAGGCGCAAGTGCTGGACCCAACCCTCCGCTCATCGGCAGATGCCGTGCTGGCCAAAGTGCGCTACCAACTACAGGTGCTGGAAAAGAAAATGCTGCGGGCTGAAAAGAGGAAAATGCAGGAACAACTGCAAAAGATATATACGCTGAAAGCCAGTATCTTCCCCGGGAACAGGCTGCAAGAGCGCACCGATAATTTTTCGGGCTACTATGCGGCGTGGGGGAATGATTTTTTTGATGCCATATATAAGGCAATAAAGCCATTGGAGGCAAAATTTATTGTCATAGAAGAACAACAAATTTGATTTGAACGCGTTTTTGTTAAAGATTTAATAGAATTTTAATAAATTTGCGCATCAGAATAAAGTTTAATCGGAAAGAAAGTTAATATGAATAATATGAAACGCATCGGTTTATTAATAATAGCAATTGCATTGGTAATGCCAATGGTGCTGTGGGCGCAAAACCCGGTAACCAAAGTGCTGCCAACGAAAGTGGACCTCGGTATTAAAGTAGGTGCCAACTTTGCTACATTGGACGGTGATGTATGGAAGAATGGTTATAAGCCCGGTATTGTGGCAGGTTTGTTTGGCGGTGTAAGCTGGAAGCGCTTTGGCGTAACCGGTGAGGCGCTGTTCAGCTCTGTAAAATATACAGGTAAAGGCGTGGAGTTTTACAAAGGCCGTGAGGCGTTGTTTAACAGTGCTGCAGACTCTGCTAAAGAAGGCAACTTTGCCGTAAGCTACCTGAATATACCTATACTGCTGAATATAAAAATAGCAGGGCCTGTATGGTTCCAGGTAGGCCCACAATATAGTGGTGTGCTGAACATCAATGATAAAGACAACCTGCTGAAAGATACGAAGAGCATCTTCAAATCGGGCGATGTATCGGGCGTACTGGGGCTGCAAGCCAACCTGCCTATGGGCCTGCGTGCCGGTGCACGTTATATCATCGGCCTTTCAGACATGAATGCTTCTTCTATTTCCAGCTCATGGAAAACGAGGACTATTCAACTGCACTTAGGTTATTCTTTCCTGTAGAACAGGGATATACGATATTAAAAAAGGACGGTTTTGATACCGTCCTTTTTTAATGCCTTGATTGATAGCTACCTATGCTACCCTACTAAAACAACAATAGGTTGACAAGCCATAAACCTGTCAACCTTTGCATTGTATAAAACCTAAAGAAATTAGCGCAAAGAAACGGAAGCCTGCAACTTGTTAGGGCAACCATACTTCCTGCTGGAACTATTGCAGGAAGCCAACAACGCCAAAGCTATAACCGCAATTACCGGAACTACACGACGAATCTTAGAAAAATGTTGCATAATCAATGAAACTTGAAAAAATAGTTTAAAAGGGTATTTTACATTTGTACGAAGATAACAAAATTTAATGAAGTATATACACTTTATTGCCGTGGGCGGTGCGGTGATGCACCAGCTGGCCCTGGCACTAAAAAAACAGGGAAATGTAGTAACGGGCAGCGACGATGAAATAAATGACCCTGCCAAAAGCAACCTGGCAGCAGCAGGCATTTTGCCGGAAGCCTATGGCTGGTTTCCTGAAAAAATAACGAATAAGCTGGATGCCATAGTATTAGGCATGCACGCCAAGGCTGATAACCCCGAACTGCTGGCGGCACAAAAATTGGGCATACCTATTTATTCCTTCCCGGAGTATATATACGAGGTGAGCAAGGAGAAAAAGCGTGTGGTAATAGCCGGCAGCCATGGAAAGACCACCATCACATCGATGGTGATGCACATACTGCGCCACCAGGGAGTAGACTTCGACTATATGGTGGGTGCTAAAGTAGCAGGGTTCGACCAGTCGGTACGATTGAGCGATGCCCCCATTATAGTATTGGAGGGCGATGAATACCCTGCATCTGTGATTGAAAAGAAACCCAAGATATTCTTTTACCACCCGCACATCAGCGTGCTGAGCGGCATAGCCTGGGACCATATCAATGTATTCCCCACTTACGAGATATACCGCAGCCAGTTTGAACAATACCTGCAAGGCATAGCAGCAGGTTCACCGGTATTTTATAATGATACCGACCCGGAAGTGAGCGATGTGATCACCACATCGGCACAGCATTTAGATGCACAGCCCTATAGCATGCCCGCCTTCCATTATGAAGATGGCATAGCCGTACTGGAAACAGCGCATGGCAATGTGCCCGTATCGGTATTTGGCAGGCACAACCTGCTGAATATGCAGGGCGCTATAGCGGTGTGCAAACAATTAGGCATCAGCGAGGCAGATTGCTATAAGGCCATAGCCGACTTTAGCGGTGCGGCGCGCAGACTGGAAAAGATATACTCATCGGACATGCTGGTGGCGTACCGCGACTTTGCGCATGCGCCATCGAAGCTGAAAGCCACGCTGGAAGCCGTGCGCGAGGGATACCCGAAACACAAGCTGATAGCCTGCTTCGAGCTGCACACATATAGCAGCCTGAACGAACAATTCCTGAGTGAATATAAGGGCAGCATGGATGCTGCCGATGCAGCCATTGTGTACTTCAGCCACCATGCACTGCAACTAAAAGGGCTACCCAACCTGGATACTGCAACAGTGCAGCAACATTTTGACCGGAATGACCTGCAGGCTATAGATAACAAAACCACATTAGAAAAAACAGTTTCAGAACTGCTGAAAACAGAGCAACTCGTGTGCCTGCTGCTGATGAGCTCGGGTACTTTCGATGGAATTGACTGGAATGGCGTATGTTCGCAGCAAAATTGATAAAGCACAGATAAATGGCCCAGCTTAGCTTAAAGAAACCCATCATCTTTTTTGATATTGAGAGTACCGGAACCGACCATGCAAAAGACCGCATCATAGACCTGGCCATGGTAAAACTGATGCCCGACGGCACACGCATGAGCATGACCAAACGGGTGAACCCGGGTATGCCCATACCACCAGCGTCTACAGCCATACATGGTATCAGCGATGAAGATGTAAAAGATGCACCGCTGTTTAAAATGGTGGCCCATGATATATACGAATGGATGAAAGGCTGTGACCTGGCCGGCTACAACTCTAATAAATTTGATATACCCATGCTGGCCGAAGAATTTCTGCGTGTAGATATACATGTAGACTTTACAGAGCGCCATATGATAGATGTGCAGCAGATATTTTTTAAAATGGAGGCTCGCACGCTTGCTGCCGCATATAAATTTTACTGCAACAAGCTGCTGGAAAATGCGCACAGTGCAGAAGCCGATACACTGGCTACCATCGAGATACTGGAAGCACAACTGGACAGGTATAATGACCTGGGCCTTGAAGTGAAGCAACTGCATGACTTTACCAGCGGCGAACCGATGGTGGACTATGCACGCCGGATGGTGATGAAAGACGGCCACCCGATATTCAACTTCGGTAAGTATAAAGGGCAGCGTGTAGAAGATGTCTTCAACCGCGAGCCGCAGTATTACGACTGGATGATGCAGGCTGATTTTTCGCTGCATACGAAGCAGAAGATATCGGAAATACTAAACCAAATGAAGCTGAGGAAGCTGACGGGTAAAGCATAAGTGTTTATTTAACGAACGTTTATGCATAATTTGTTTATTTTAGACCTTTCATAATTTGCCCTGTTTTGGACAAACTTGTTATTATACCAACATATAACGAAAAGGAGAATATTGAACGTATCATCCTGAAAGTGCTGTCACTGGCAGGTGGGTTTCATATTCTGATAGTGGATGACGGATCTCCGGACGGCACAGCGCAAATCGTAAAGAAAATACAGCAATCTTACCCTGAACAACTGCACCTGCTGGAACGCAGCGGCAAACTGGGGTTGGGTACCGCTTATATAGCAGGTTTTAAATGGGGATTGAATAAAGGTTATGAATACATCTTTGAGATGGATGCCGACTTTTCTCACAACCCCGATGACCTGATACGCCTATACCAGGCATGCGTGAATGGTGCAGACGTGGCAGTAGGCTCCCGATATACCCGTGGCGGTAAAGTAGTAAACTGGCCGTGGGACAGGATATTCATATCGAAAGGCGGCGCTTTATATACCCGCATCATTACCTGGATGCCGGTGAAAGACCCGACAGCGGGCTTTATATGCTATACGCGCAAGGTGCTGAGCACGATACCGCTGGATAAAGTACAGTTTATAGGTTATGCCTTCCAGATAGAAATGAAGTACCGTGCGTGGAAGCTGGGCTTTAAAATAGAGGAAGTGCCTATTACTTTTATAGACCGTAAAGAAGGCCAATCAAAAATGTCGAAAGGCATTGTGCAGGAGGCTATGTACGGCGTATGGAAAATGCGCAAGGGCGATTAACCTTTCTTTGCCACCCAGCTTTCTACCATACTGCGGTTATCCTTCAGCCATTGCATAGCATGCGGCCCTTCGGTGCATAATAAATCGAGCATAGAGAGATTGGGCACAAAACCAGAGCGATCGGCAAACATCTGGTAATATGGCTCGGATATTTGCAAAGGGCTTCGTTCCATTCCCGGTTTTATACTGCGGAGGTCGGCAGTGGCATCATCGTAATGCCTTACATAGTTTTCCGTAAAGGCCTCTTCAAACTGCAGTCGCAATTGCTTTTTCAGCCAGTGTATGGTGGCCATGTTGAAGGCTGCAAGTGAAGTGTATGCCTGTTCGAACAAAGGCTGCAATTCATACTCGTAATGATCGAAATAAGGAGAGCGTTTGTAAACAGATACCAATGTGCGCCAGTGGCGGGTTTGCCAGCGTTCTTTATTATATATCATTACATCGTTCATGGGTGTGCGCTGCTCGCGGCCACTTTCCAGCGGTATAGATAGCTGGATGCTGCCATTAGAGCCGGCAATAAAATACTTATTGCGATAGCTCATTTTCTCGAAATGTTCTGCCCCGTCAAATAACACTTTATCGGCACCGGACGCCTGCAACCACCATGCTATATTAGGAAACGGGACAATAGAAGTAACAATAAACGCCATGCTTAGGTAATAATATCATAAAATGGGCGCTGTGGCCCTGCAAAAACTAAATGTTGCTGTAATTTGCGAAAAATACAAAAAATGAAGAGATGGCCCGGGCTTAGTTTGTTGTGTATGCTTTGCTTCTTTCGCGCAGGGGCGATAGAAGTAGTAGCATCGCACAAAGTGTTTTATGTGCCTGACAATAACAGCTACAGCGCCTATGCCGAAGTGTACTGGCAGATAGCGCCAAGCAGCCTGCTATTCATGGAAATAAACCCGGGACAGCTGATAGCAAAGGTAAAGACCGAAATCACCTTCAGGAATGAAACCGGCGTAGTGCTGCAAGACAAATACATTATGCAAACTAACCCTGTAGCTACCCAGCAGCAAGCCTTTGCACAAAACATCACCGAACTGCAACGCTATAAACTACCGGCCGGTAAAATGTGGATGGAACTGAAGCTGACCGAAGTAATAGATTCCAACAGCCAGTTTTACGCCGTAGATACAATACAGGTAACGCCGCCATCGGGCAAGCCTATGTATAGCGAGGTGCAACTGCTGGATACCGTTTATAATTCTGACGCACAAACAGTATTCAGTAAGAATAACAGGCAGCAAATACCCTTGTGTGCCAACTTTGTAGATAACGGCCGTAACACGCTATTCTTTTACAGTGAGCTGTATAACAGTAATACCCTACCTGACACTATGCTGCTGATACAGAAAACCTATATATCGCGCAGGCCATTGCAGGATGCAGGTTTTAAAATGTCGGCAACGGATACGCTGAAAACGGCAGAAGTGCAACCTGTATCGGGCAAGTTCAACATCAGCGACCTGCCATCGGGCAATTATTACCTGAATATAGTATTGCAGGACAGAACGCAGGAAGTACTTGCCAGCAGCAGCGCTTTTTTTCAACGGGTGAATGATAAAAAAGCAGGCAGTAATGACGAGTCTGATACCGTAGTTTTTGAAAAGGTAAACTACCTGGATATCAGCACTACGTTTGTAGCTAAGTTTACTGTGCCGCAACTGAAGGCTATCCTGAAAATGATACGCCCCATCAGTACACCGATAGAGGTGAATACGATTAACAATTTTGCGCATAAGCCAGATGAAAGCTATATGCGCTACTTCATCTATAACTTCTGGAAATCGCGCAACAACCAGGACCCTAAAAAAGCATGGGATGCGTATACTGAAAAAGTAAAAGAAGTGAACAACCTGTTTCGCGGCACGGGCAAACCGGGGTATGAAACAGAGCGTGGCGAGATATACCTGAAATACGGCGCCCCGAATGAGCGCATCACCGTAGAGAGCGAACCCGGCGCCAGGCCTTATGAAATATGGACCTATAATGTGCTGCCACGACATCCGCAAGGGGCCGCATTACTTTTTTACAGGCCGGCACAGATGGTAGGCGATTTTGAACTGCTGCATAGCAACGTACGCGGAGAGCGCAGAAATACCGCATGGCGTTCTATATTGTATATAGCAACAGGATCGAGCAGTCAGAACATGAACTCGCGTGCGGAGCAATATTTTCCGGGGAATAAATAAGCTGTATAGCGCTATACAGCACACTAAAGAAAAGCGTTTTAATTTTGACAGATGAATATTGCATTTCATAAATACCAGGGTACGGGTAATGATTTTATACTGATAGCCAACAGGGATAAAAGCATTGTACTGGACAGGGAACAGATAGCCTTTTTATGCCACAGGCGCTTTGGCATAGGTGCTGATGGCCTGATGCTGCTGGAGAATGAAGCCGGCTATGATTTCCGGATGGTGTATTATAATGCAGACGGCAATGAGAGCACCATGTGTGGCAATGGTGGCAGGTGTATTATGGCATTTGCGCATAGCTTAGGTATTATAAAAGAGAGTGCCCGCTTTATAGCTATAGATGGGGGACATACGGCTACTATAGAAAATGGCATAGTGAACCTGCAGATGCAGGATGTGAAAGATATAGATGCTACGGGTGAACGTACTATAATGAATACAGGCTCGCCACACTATGTGCAATGGGTAGATAATGTGCAGGCCACCGATGTATTTAACAATGGCAGAAGTATAAGAACCGCGCATAGTGAAAAAGGCATCAACGTAAACTTTGTGCAGAAACTGGCAGATGCTATATGGGTACGCACCTATGAGCGTGGCGTAGAAGATGAAACCCTAAGCTGCGGTACCGGCGTGACGGCATCGGCCATTGCGGCATCGGGCGACAAGTTGGGGAGCTTTACTACGGCTATACATACGCCCGGTGGCGATTTGAGTGTATCGTTTATAAAAGACAGTACTACCAGCGCTACGGATGTGTACCTGAAAGGGCCGGCGGTGTTTGTATATGAGGGTGTGGTGAATGTTAATGAAAAGCTACAATTAAAATAAAAAGTACACCTGCATCCAATTCAGGAACGTAAATTGCATGGAAGAATACAAAACAAGTATAATGAAGAAACAGTTTTTAATTGCAGCCATTGCAGGGGCAGGAATGATATCTCTGAACAGCTGTTCTCAGCAAATAACGAGCGGTGCCAATACGAGTGCTAACCAACCTGAAGTAGCACGTGGCACCGGCGCTACTGAAGCAAGTACCCCTACCGTTACCAGGCAGCTAACTACTACCAAACCTACTGTAACGCCTGGAGATATTGAAATCAAAAACCAAGGCAATAGCAATACTACGCTTCAACAGCAATAGTTAATTACCTATTATTGATGTTTACATAATTATCTATCGGCAGACGTTTGGCGATAGAACGTGCTAATGTCATTTCATCTGCATATTCCAGTTCGCCACCAAAGGCTATGCCGCGGGCAATAGTGGTTATTTTAACGGGAAGGTCTTTTACCTTACGGGCAATATAGTACACGGTAGTATCACCTTCTATGGTAGGACTTAGTGCCATGATAAGTTCTTCTACCCCATTATCGCGCACCCTATCATGCAGCGTTGCGATATTCAATTGTTCGGGGCCAATACCATCTAACGGTGAGAGGATGCCGCCGAGCAGGTGATACAGACCATTATACTGCTGGGTACTTTCTATAGCTATTACATCACGTATATTTTCCACCACGCACACCTGTGTACGGGTGCGGCCGGGATTACTACATATAGCGCAGGTATCTCCATCAGACACGTTATGACAATGTTTGCAAAAACATATTTCGTTGCGCATACGGGCAATAGCATCTGTGAACCCTGCCACGCTTTGCTGCTCCATTTTCAGCAACTGCAACACCATACGCAATGCTGTTTTCTTTCCTATACCCGGGAGTTTTGAAAACTCCTGCACTGCATCCTCAATCAGCTTTGACGAAAAAACCATACGCAAAAATACGACCTGCTTACAAATAAAAATGGGCGGATATTCATCCGCCCATTTAAAAGATTTTAAGAACAACTATTCAACAGTGATCTTTGAAACCACCCTGTTCTTACCATCGTTCAACTCTATCATATAGAGGCCAGGTGTTAAGGCGCTAATATCAAGCGGGAATTGTTTTTCACCATAAAGGTTTTTACCCAGTTCTTTAGTATAAACAACTTTGCCCATCAGGTCGCGCAGTGTAACGTTAGCTGTTTCTGATGCGAAATTGTATTTAATATTAACGGTTTGTGTTGCAGGATTTGGGAATATTGCCAAACCAGCTTCGTTAGCCGCCACGGTATTAACTGAAGTAGCTGTTTCTATAAACCTCATACTAACGCAATTCCTGTTGTTTCCGATGTTAGGATCAGACATTGCAGAAGCACCACGTTTTACATAAGCACTATCGCACCAGTTATATGGATTAGTTGTAGGTGCTGCATTGAAAAATACTGTATCAACGAAGTAAACAGTATCGTTCACAGGAAGACCTGCAGAAGGCAGCAATAAGTTAAGGCTCATATATGGCGTCTTGAACTTAATAGTATCTGTTGAAGTAAGAGCTGTAGGGCCCAGGTTTGCAAAACCCCAAACAATAATCTTACCATAAGTACCGGATGCATTCCACCTTACAGTATCGGTAGCCCTCAAAGAGCTAAGAAGACGGAGATCGGTACTTTGGGCCATAGCACTGGTAGCCATACCGATCATAAGTGCTACTAATAAGTAAATACGCTTCATAAAGAGTTTTTTTCTGTGTGAGCGCTAAAGATAGAAAAGTTTTTGAAAAAATAACAAAAAACAGACACTGATTTCAGTGTAAAAGCGGCAATGTTTAATCATCAATTAAATGAATGACAAAAAGATTGCATCCGAATGACATTCAGTTACTTCAGCTTATCATTATCCGCATGCCTGTCGGCATCGCGTTTCGTCTTTTTATCAAAATTCTTTTGCAGGGCGGTGGTAAGGTCTACCCCTGTTTGGTTGGCGAGGCATAGCAACACCCATAGCACATCGGCCATTTCATCGGCCAGCTCTTTGCCTTTATCGCTTTCCTTAAAAGACTGCTCGCCATATTGGCGCACCATAAGGCGGGCCAGTTCGCCTGTTTCTTCCATTAATATCCCCAGGTTGGTTAGCTCGCTGTAATAGCGCACACCTATGGTCTTTATCCATTCATCTACCTGCTGCTGTGCTTCTTGTATGGTCATTATATTGGGAATTTGGAATTAGTAATTTGGGATGGGGGTGTTATTTGTCAATTTTAGCAAAATAATAGAACTTACTATCTTATTTTACGTACCTGTATTAAAAATAGCAAACCACAGACCACGAGATGCCATACGCAACGGATATTGAAGCAGCTAAAGCCCTGAAAGAAAAATACGAAGCCATACGCACCGCTATCAGCAAAGTGATAGTAGGACAAAATGAGGTGGTGGATAAACTGATCATATCTATACTATGCAATGGGCACAGCTTGCTAGTGGGAGTGCCGGGGCTGGCAAAAACCCTGCTGGTAAAAACGGTATCGGATGTACTGGACCTGTCGTTCAAGCGTATACAGTTTACCCCCGACCTGATGCCCAGCGATATAGTGGGCGCCGAGATACTGGATGAAAGCAGGCATTTCCGCTTTGTGAAAGGCCCTGTGTTTGCCAACATCATACTGGCCGATGAGATAAACCGTACGCCGCCCAAAACGCAATCGGCACTGCTGGAAGCGATGCAGGAGCGCAACATAACTGCCGGTGGTACGATGTATAAACTGCCTGCCCCCTTCTTTGTATTGGCTACGCAGAACCCTATAGAACAGGAAGGTACCTACCCGCTGCCCGAAGCGCAGCTGGACAGGTTCATGTTCCAGATATGGCTGGACTATCCCAGCTTTGCAGAAGAGGTGACCATCGTACGCAATACAACAGGCGCGCTGGAAACTGCGCTACGTAAGGTAATGACCGCAGAAGATATACTGTACTTCCAGGAACTGGTGCGCCGTGTGCCGGTGCCCGATAATGTGCTGGAATATGCAGTAGGGCTGGTGCATAAGACAAGGCCGACGAATGCCAACGCACCCGCTGCCGCAAAACAATATATAGCCTACGGTGCGGGGCCACGTGCATCGCAATACCTGATACTCGGCGCCAAATGCCACGCGCTGCTGCAGGGCAAGTATTCGCCCGATATAGAAGATGTGCAGGCGATGGCCTTATCGGTACTGCGCCACCGTGTGGTGCGCAATTATAAGGCCGAGGCGGAAGGGATTACACAGGAAGGGTTGATAAAACAATTGTTGTAGGAAATACTAAATGTTGATTTCTAATACTAAAGGTTAAAAATCCGAAGAGCTAATTTCTAAATACTAAAAGCATAGTACATTTAGTGCTATAAAATATGCTATGGAAAACCTGGGTGCTAAGGCAACTTTTTTAAGGAACGACTTTGTAAAACTGATGGCAAGCATAGACCCTGCCACTAAAGGCTTGTGGGGCAAGATGAACCTGCATCAGACTATTGAGCATATGGCGTACTCCTTTCGACAAGCAAGTGGTAAAGACCCATATACATTAGAAACACCGGAAGAACACCTGCCACGTATGCAGGCCTTCCTGCAAAGCGATAAGCCTTTTAAAGAAAATACACCCAATAAGCTACTGCCCGATGAGCCTGCCCCACCTGTGCATGCCAATATACAAGACTCGCTGAATGAGCTGCAGGTAGAAATAGAACACTTCTTTAAAGAATACGCACAAGACCCCGAGAAAGTGGTGACCAACCCATTCTTCGGCCACCTGGATTATGATATGCAGGTGCAACTGCTATACAAACACGCATGGCATCACCTGAGGCAGTTTGGTATTAACGAAGTGTCTTAAGCGCCCTTGTTTTAAGATAAGCAAAACCGAAAGCACCGGCTACTACAGAAGCACCGATAATAGCCACCTTGGCTACTATTTGTGTTGGTGCATCGCTAAAGGCGAGCGTGGCCATAAAGATGGACATGGTGAAGCCAATACCTGCTATCATACCCATACCCAGCACATGCCGATGGTCGATACCATCGGGAAGCGTAGCCATTTTCATACGTATGGCCAGTATGCTGAAGAGGTAGATACCTATGGGCTTACCTAACACCAGCCCCATAAAAATACCGTGATGCACTACCGAAGAAAATACACTGCTAAAATCGGAAGGCAGCAGGATGGCTGTATTGGCCAATGCAAAGAGCGGCAGGATGATGAAATTGACCGGGTCGTGCAGGGCATGCTCCAGTTCCTCTACTTTATGCATCGGTATGGTAAACGCCAGTAGTACCCCTGCAATGGTAGCATGTATGCCGGAATTGAATACAAAATACCAAAGCACGATACCAAAAAAGAAAAAGATGTAATAGTGCTTCACTTTGGCAGCATTCAGCAATGCCAGCAGGAATACGATACCCAGTGCTATAAATAGATATATCCATTGAATATCCTGCGCATAGAAGATGGCGATGGTGAGAATACCACCGAGATCGTCTATAATAGCAAGGGCGGTAAGAAAGATACGCAAGGATAACGGCGCGCGCCTACCCAGCAATGACAGCACACCCAGGGAAAAAGCTATATCGGTAGCCATGGGGATACCCCAGCCGCGGCCAAAAGGCGTACCGCCACACCATATAACATAAATAAGCGCAGGCACTACCATGCCACCCAATGCAGCGATAGCAGGCAGCATGGCTTTCTTTGTCGTATTCAATTCACCGACCAATAGTTCGCGTTTTATTTCGAGCCCTACAAGAAAAAAGAACACCGCCATTAAGGCATCGTTGATGAGATGCAGTATGGTGTGTGGCAAATGCAGTTCAGGCATTGGCATATGAAGCTCGCGCTCCCAGAAGTGTATATAAGACGGCCCCCAACCGGTATTACTGATAATAAGTGACACCAGCGTGCAGCATATCAATACGATACCTACCGCGCGGCTGTCATGAATGAATTCTAAAACGGGAGAGATGATGCCCTTCCTAATAATATTCCCTATCCTGTTCATAGCGTAAATATACCCGAAATAAAAAACAGTATTTCTACGCAGTGGTGCATGAAAGAGGTTACGTAAGTTTAACAAGCCGTAATATATACGCAGGTATCTTTGCGGCCGGTTGCTATGAGTTATAAAGTAAGCGATATGATATTAGCAAAAGAAACCGCTTATAGAGATCTTATAAAACGCAGATATACACATGCGTTTTTAGATAATCCGGTAGCGGATGCCAACAAAGCCGGAAGGCAAACCCTGGTGAACCAGGCAGGCAGGGAATTATGTTTTCAGCACGAAAAAAGTGCCAAACTTTTCAAAGGCCAATCTGTAATTGTGAACAAACAAACAATAGTGGATTGATTTTTTTTTTCAACAAAATGTTAGGAATTTCGTCGTCCTGCTTTAGGAAAAATAAAGCATAGCAATAACCCTGTGATAGATGATTTGAGAGGGGTCGGAATACTTAACTGAAACTGGTAATGTGGTGTTAAAAATATATATCCCGTTGAGCATAAAGCTATCGGGGCTAAATATTCGTCGCTCTACGATTACCGTATTTAAAAAATTGGTATTAACTTGATGAACGAGTAGCCAAACTATGGATAACAACCTTTACGATACTTCTAATAAAATATTCAATGAAGCGGAGGCTGCGTGGGATAAGTGCCTGAACATTATCAAGGATAATGTGAACTGGCGCACATTCCAGACGTGGTTTGAACCCATAAAGGCTGTTGGTCTTGAAAATAATATACTTACCCTGCAGGTTCCCAGCCAATTCTTTTACGAGTGGCTGGAAGAGCACTATGTAGAACTGCTGGGTAAAACCATCAAACGTGTGCTGGGCAAAGAAGGACGCCTGGAATACCGCATATTGATGGAAAGCAGTTCGAACCAGCGCAACCCGGCATCTATCAACATGCCCGGTAGTACTTATAACAAGCCTGCTAAAGACAACAACTTTGTGGATATGCCCATGAAATGGGACGATCCGCACAATATAAAAACACCATATGCCATACCGGGCCTGAAGCGCATGCAGATAGACCCGCAGCTGAATGCCAACTATACCTTTGAAAACTATGTAGAAGGCGATTGTAACCGTGTGGCCCGCAGTGCCGGCCAGCACGTGGCACAGAAGCCCGGCGCTACGGCCTTCAACCCACTGGTAATATTTGGTGGTGTAGGCTGGGGTAAAACCCACCTGATACAGGCCATAGGTAATGAAGTGCGCAGGCTGCACCCTAATAAGGCTGTGCTGTATGTAAGCGCGGAGAAATTCATCAACCAGTTTATAGAGCACTCTAAGAACAATGAAGTGAATGATTTCATCCACTTCTACCAATTGATAGATGTGCTGATAGTAGATGATGTACACCTGCTGGTACCGGCGGTAAAGACACAGGATGTATTCTTTGC
This sequence comes from Flavipsychrobacter sp., assembly GCA_036406055.1. Classification (GTDB taxonomy): domain Bacteria; phylum Bacteroidota; class Bacteroidia; order Chitinophagales; family Chitinophagaceae; genus Polluticoccus. The sequence goes on from DASWWE010000148.1 coordinate 28,742, forward strand.
CATCTTCAACCACCTGCACCAGAGCGGTAAACAAATAATACTGACCAGCGATACCCCACCAAAGGATATGGAAGGTATGCAGGAGCGCCTGCTGAGCCGCTTCCGCTGGGGACTGAATACGGATATACAAGCGCCCGACTTTGAAACCCGCCAGCAGATACTGCAGGTGAAGATGAGGCAGGAAGGCCTGGATATACCGGAAGATGTAGTGAAGTATGTGGCATATAACGTGCAGAGTAACGTACGTGAGCTGGAAGGTGCACTGATAGCCCTGTTTGCACAGGCTACGCTGAACAAGAAAGAAATAGACATAGACCTGGCGAAGCGTGTGATGAAGAATTTCGTGAAAACATCGGCACGCGAAGTGACCATCGAGAACATACAGAAAATGGTATGCGACTACTTCCACCTGCCGTATGACAGGCTGCTGGCTAAAACCCGCAAGCGCGAAGTAGTACAGGCCCGCCAGATAACGATGTACCTGGCTAAGAAATTTACCAAAAGCTCGCTGAAGAACATTGGCGAACACTTTGGCGGCTTCGACCATACTACGGTGATACACTCTTGCCAAACGGTAGAGAACCTGATGGATACCGATACAGAATACAAAGAGCATATGCTGGAACTGCAGCAGAAAGTGCAGCTGGCCAGCATCTAAGTAAACTATGCTACTACATTATATATCCCCGGTTGTATACCGGGGATTTTTTTTGAAAAAAAATCCGATTCTACGCCAAGGGTTTTCAAACATGCGTCGTCTTTATTAGTAAACCATATTTATTTACTATTTAAAACGACGATTGTATGAAAACGAGAATTCTGTTTGCACTGCTGCTGGGAGCCAGCGTATGGGTAGGATGCGATAAAGCACACCAGTTAAGAAACCCTATTTCACAAAAGGAAAGCCACAATAACGGCAACAAGCCACCTAAAGGTAACAACGGTGGCAGCAGTGATATAGACTGTGATGCTGTGATGTGTACTATGCAGTTTGAACAGATACACCTGCAGGTGCTGGATGCGGGCGGTACGCCTGTGATGTTGGATGCTTTCCACACAGAAGACATGGCCGGCAACAAACTTTCTGCTGACCTGTATCAGTATGACAAATACACGCAATCTTATATTGTATTTAACGACAGCTGGACGTATAACAATAGGAACAGCACGATACAGGTACGTTTTGTAGGCTTCAAGAATGGTACAAAAGTTGTTCAGGAAGATTATAGCATCAGCACAGACTGCTGCCATATATCTAAAACATCCGGTAAAGACCGCGTAGTATTGCCATAATACCATACTGCGAAAGAACTACCATACCGGCAGCATACATATGCAGCCGGTTTTTGTACATTAAGCGTAAGTAGCCCTCAATGCCCGTATTAACAGACCAGGAAATAATAGCAGGATGTAAAGCCCAGGACAGGAAGGTGCAAGCCGGCCTGTACAGGCAGTACTATAGCGACTTTCTGAAAATATGTATGCGCTATGCCGTGAGCCAGCAAGATGCAGAGCAGTGGATGAACGACGGGTTTTACAAAATATTTACCCGGATAGAACAATACAGGGGCGATGGTTCTTTTGAGGGATGGATGAAACGCATACTAGTGCATACCTGCCTGGATAATGTAAAAAGTGTGATGCGCAAGCAAGGCGACAGATATATGGAAATAGACGACGTAAAAGCCCAGCAAGTGATGGCTGCACACAGTGACAATGCCATACAGCAAATAGGATTTAAAGAACTGGTTCACACGATACAAGCATTACCCGCCATGCATAAAACCGTTTTCAACCTGTTTGTATTTGACGGGTATTCGCACAAAGAAATTGCGCAGTTATTGAACATTAAAGAAGGCACATCGTACTGGTATGTAAACCAGGCCAGGGAACTACTAAAACAGAGACTATCGGCTAACGCTTCAAAAACGGCGCGCTATGACCAATAATGAATTTGATACCTCGTTACAAAAAATAGCATCGGAAGAGGTCTTGCCGTTTGATGAGCACAACTGGGAACTGCTGAAGGCAAGGCTTGATGAAAAACCTAACCGTACAGCACTTTTATTGCTATTGCCTTTTAGCATTAAGCAATGGGCTGCTGCTGCCTGCCTTACATTGGGCCTTGGCGCAGGCATCTGGCATTTTTCTACCAACAAAACAAATGGCCCTGTCGTTACTTCGACAGAGAAAAAACAGACACCATCATTCATCCCCTCACCTGCAGCTACAGTACAGGATACTAACAATAGCATTACGAATTTACCTGCAGTAACCGGTAAACAAAACATACAACATAGCCCTACCCCATTGTACAAAAGCAGCATCGCAACTGCAGATACCAATACACCCAACCATGCGCTGCCAATACCAACACTGGAAAATGCTAACGACATAGCCCTTAACAGCGTACCAAAACTTAACAACAAGCAACAGAAAGAACCATTACCATTTAATGATTACTACGAACCGAAAACAGATAAAAGCGTGAGCCTTTCCATTAACGGAGGCCTTGCTTTTCAGAACAGCAATAACATTGCTGCAGGGGTAACGATACGCAACCGTGTAAGCCGTACCATTTCTATAGAAACCAACCTGCGCTACGTACAGGGACAACAAAGCATACCTTTTAAAAACGAGAAGATAACAGAAGTGCCGCGTGTAGTACTTACAGATACCGGCAGTATGATGGAAATAGACAGGCAGGTGGAAACATGGTATGAACAACATAACCGCAGTACACCATACTTACAGTTAAACCCCGCTGTAAACATTAAGCTGCATAAGAAAATAAACAGTAGCATAGGGCTGGATGTGCAGAAAATATTAGTAGCCAACAGTACGCTGGCATCGTGGAATGAAAAGCTGGCTATAGAATCGAAAAAAATACCTGAGGTGGACCCAGGGGTGGTGCTGAACATAAATTATTCGCTAACTAAACGAATAGGCTGTGGTGTAGCCTACAGGGAAAGCATGCTGAACCTGGGAGGTGGAAACATGAAATACATCAACCGCGATTACTTTATGATACAACTACAGTATGCTATTATAAAGTAGTATTAGCGGCATCATTTATTAAATAAAAAATAATACAGCTATAGCCTGAATTGTGAGGTAAAAATGTTTTGTTATTCCGTTATTACTATTATCTTTGCAGTCCTTTGAGAGAAGGCCATTAATAAGTTCTTATGCCTCGGCAAGCTACGTTTGCGGGCTAAAAATACAGGTGAGGTGGGTGAGTGGCCGAAACCAACAGTTTGCTAAACTGTCGTACGAGTCAAATCGTACCGAGGGTTCGAATCCCTCCTTCACCGCTTTAAGAACATTGACAGTTTACTGTCAGTAACCGGTTCGGGAAGTAGCGCAGGCCGGTAGCGCATCTGGTTTGGGACCAGGGGGTCGCAGGTTCGAATCCTGTCTTCCCGACACAAATACCACTTGAGAAATCGAGTGGTATTTTTATTTTGTGCCGAATGTATTACGTATACATATTAAAGAGCCTGAAGGACAATAAATATTACATTGGCAGCACTTCCGATTTGCAAGCAAGGCTAGCATATCATAATGCGGGACTGCAGCGTTCTACAAAACATAGAATCCCATTTGAAATGGTTTACCACGAAGTGTTAGCATCAAAAGAAACTGCTTTGATTCGTGAGAAGCAAATAAAAAGCTACAAAGGCGGAGAAGCATTTAAAAAATTACTGTTCGGGAAGTAGCCCCGCCGCGGCGGGGCATCTGGTTTGGGACCAGGGGCTCGCAGGTTCGAATCCTGTCTTCCCGACACAAATACCACTTGAGAAATCGAGTGGTATTTTTTTTGTCTGATGAGAGCAAGAAATAAAAGAGACGCTAGCATATCAATAACAACCTATACTGCCCGTTTTCTTCGGGTGCACAATGCAGACAAGGGGGTACTTTACTTTCAGGATGATCGACCGCCAACCGCCATATGTGGCCAAGACCTAAACTAATTGGCTGTGCCCCGGGCAAAGCCTGGTAATGCAAGTCGAAGAAATGCTCACTTAAGAAAGCTTCGAAACCTTCTTCCGCTCCATGATATAACTTTCTAAGTTCATCGCGTATTTCCGGAACAAGTATTTTTTGTACACCTTGTGCATTGGGCAATATTTCGCTTGATGCACCGTAGTAGGTGCATAAGATGGTATCGGTTGGAATGGGTGAGCGGTCTACGTGAAAAGAATACACATCGGCCGGAAAAAACGGGAAGGTATCATCCCTATCATAGCTACTGATAACATTAAGCACAGGCGATGCACCATGGGCTTTTAATAGCTCCAGATCGCTTAAAAGAATATTGCGTGCAAGCTCCCCTTGTTCACTCAAAGAAAGATTGCGAAGTGCCTCCGGTTCTACTTCTGTTATATTTCCGCTTAACGTTACCTTCTGAACGATCTCAGAAAAATCGCCTGTTAGTTCACGCTTCCAGCAAATAGCATTTACCTCACCGCTGAATGGCGTAGTAACAAGTTCCTGAAAACCGGTTACATACTTTATATGCTTTTCAACAAGAGGTGCATCTGCCATAGTGTATGATTATAAAATTCTTTAACTACTAAGTGTGGTATTTATTCTGCAAATTCCCATGCACTTTGATAGGCTTCATGCGCCTGTGCATAGTTGATGAAATCATCGTAAAAAGGCAACCGGGTTAAGGTAGCGCTATCACCGATGACCACCAGCTTTTTACGCGCCCTTGTCATGGCTACATTCATCCTGCGGGTATCAGAAAGAAAACCGATAACACCATCGTTGTTGCTGCGGGTCATACTGATGTACACCATGTCGCGCTCCTGCCCCTGGAAGCTATCTATAGTATTGATGGCTATGCTGGCCAGGTATGGCTGCAATTCGGGTACGTGTGTAAGCTGCTCGCGCAATACATGTACCTGCTGCTTGTAAGGAGATATAATGGCTATGGAAGGGAAGCTGCCTGATGTATTATTATCACGTAAGCCTGTAACCATTGCAGTAAGATGCCGGAACAGGAATGCAGCTTCTTCTGGATTGCTGATACTGGTACCTTCCTGCTTTTCATCGAAGCCACAGCCGGCAGTATCTATAAAGCTAAGCGCCCCTTCGCCGGCATGCAGCAGATGGTCTGCTACGGATGCATGCGCCTTTAGCAAGCTTTGATAAAATACCTGTGATGGATAACCCATGATGAGTTTGTTCATCCGGTACTGCTCTTCCAGCAGCACTACAGATTCGGGATGTAAAGCCACGCACTTTTCAAGCAAGGTATTGCTCAGCCCATTACGTGCTGCTTCATCCGATTTGATAGTAGGTGGCAATTGGCAGTGATCGCCTGCAAGCACTACCTTTTGTGCTTTTACAATGGGTATCCAGCAGGCGGGTTCCAATGCTTGCCCTGCCTCATCTATTACTATAGTATGATACTTCAGATGGCGTACGGTGTAGTGCGCCGCACCTACAAGTGTAGCGGTTATTACCTGTGCCTTCGATAGTAAATCGTTGGTGATATATTGCTCGGTATTACCTACTTCTTTCATGATCTTATGCGCTTCATCAAAGAGGGCTTTACGTTGCTCCCTTTCTGCCTTGCCAAAGCTGCGTTTATACTTATGCGCCATGTTCTTAAAATCGGCCGCTTGTTTCTTCAGGCGCTTGATATCTTTCATGGCACTGTGCTGCGACATCTTGCTATCCAGCGTCAGCGACATCAGCTTTTCAGATACACGTGCGGGGTTACCTACGCGCAGCACATTCAGCCCTTCGTCCGACAGCTTTTCACTCAACAAGTCTACAGCAGTATTGCTGGGCGCTACTACTAATATTTGCCCGCTATCATTTTGTATCAGTGCTTTGATGGCTTGTACCAGCGTGGTGGTTTTACCCGTACCGGGCGGGCCATGCACAATAGCCAGTTCATTGGCAGCAAGTATCTTGTTAACGGCTTCCTGCTGCTTAGCATTTAGCTTAGGGTTTATAACAGGTGCGAGTGATGTATTGAATGTAGGTGCTGTTTTGCCTGTAAGAATATTGATGAGATGGTTCTCTTTATCATTCTCGCTTTTCGCATCTGCAAATTTCAGCGCGCTTTGCATCTCATCATAGCTGTTGTCATCAAACAGCAGGTCTATGCCTATCTTGCCATCGCTTGCCCATTCAGGCAGTTCTTCAGTGCGCAACGTTATCCTAAGCCTGTCACCACTCTGAAAAGAAATGACACCTTCTACATTATCTGTTTTAGGGTTGTGGTTTGAGAAGAGCATGGCAGCCGCACCAAAGCGCAGCTGGTGGTTGATATCGCGATGCGTGGGGCGTTCTATCTCCACAGTTATATAATCGCCCTTGCTTATCTCTGTGCCTTTTATCACTACGGGATACCATGTGAATCCACTGGCCCTGCGTTCGTTTACAGATGTGGTCTCAATAAGTTTCTGATAGGTTTTCCTGTCCTCTTCACGCTCGGTTTTTAACAGTGCCTGCAGCCGCTCAAAATATTGCATGCGCAAAGGTAACAGCTATGCGCGACTATTGCGTACCTTACTGACATGAGTGCCTGTTACAGTTGCCATACCATATTGAATAAAAAAAACCAGTCGGCGGAACATATCCTTCCCAATTCGATAGGTGGTGTCTTAAAATCGTACAGGTTACTGTGCAGGCAATGTAACTGGGCATATGGCATGACCATAGATGCGGCACTGGCAAAGGAATTTGCAGCGCTGGCAGCAAAGTTGCACATCAATCGCGACAGGCCAAAACCTAATACTATGCGCAATCCTGACAAGCCTATCATACAACTGGAGGATGAGAAACTACATATCTCGGGCAGTGCTACGCAAGTGATGCAGATAGTTGCGGGACTTAAACGCAAGTTTCCATACATAGATACAGGTAGTCTTGACGCATCTTTTGAAAATGACAATACTCCTGACCAGCATATCTCTACCAAACTATCGATAGGCAGCGATTTACTTCTAAGGTCTGTAGCGAAAATAGCAGTGAATTATTACCTGATGAAAACAAGAGACAGCCACTATCTTGATGAGATCATCAGCGTGATAGATGGCATGAAAAAGAATAATGCTCATGTACATCCCTACCCTCTACCCGATGGCATATGGAAAGAGGGTGAAGTAGCTCACCTGATAATTGTAAAAGGTAACGCATTGCTACGACAGCTACATGCGCATGTTGTGCTGTTTAACACTTACAGCTATGTAGTGCTGCTATCGGGTGTATATGATGGCGCGGATGTTGAATACTATTATCGGTACGATGTAGTGCGTGGAAAAGAGATAAAGGATAGCATCAGTTTAGAATATAATAGAAACGAATACCTCTTAAGCATATAGATTACATCATTCCGGGCGATGTTCCAATATATCGCCCGGTTGGCAATCCAGTGCCTTGCAAATCGCTTCCAGCGTGCTAAAGCGGATAGCCTTGGCCTTACCCGTTTTTAAAATGGAAAGATTGGACAGTGTTATATCTACTTTTTCAGAAAGCTCATTCAGTGACATCTTTCGTTTAGCCATCATTACATCGAGGTTTACAATAATGGGCATATGCTAAACAGTTAAATCGTTTTCAGTTTGTATCTCCACCCCTCTTGTTACGATCTGTACGATAACAAAAAGTATTACTGCCATGAACAGCCATACATCCCCACCTGTAATATGCATAGCAGCCACATCGGGTAATGCAACGTTTTGCGCAGATAACCATGTATAATACTTGTACCCGAAATGAGCACACAACCCGATAGCCGTAGAAAGATAAGCCGTGTGTAAAAGGAACTGCCTCAGTGCAGTATTGAAAGGCTGCATCATATTCAGTTGTTTCTCCGTAAACAGTTTTATGATAAGATAAAACATCAGCGCTTTAAAGACAGTTACAATAACCATCAGGGAAACCATAGCAACAAAATGAGGAAAGCCATAATTGTAAAGACTCGTCAAATCTGTTCCTTTCCAGAAGGGATAGGTATCGTTAGCAGGGTTATAAGCGTAAGTATATATCACATGAAAGAGGATGCTTCCGGCCTCAACACATAGGCCTAAGAAGATAATCCAGGAAAGCACTTGCAATACATTCAGTATGCGCGTGGTAGTAGTCTTTGATTCCATGGCAAAGATTAATTATAGGAAAGCTACTAATTATTTATTGAAAAACAATAAATAATTACCCATTTAAAATAAATAACTATACTACATCAGCTTTCTAACTGACTGTTATCATGAAGCAATAATAAATAGCAATAGAACTTTACGGCAATGAAATATTGGAAAAAGTATACCCCGCGCGAGCAGGATGAGATCATCACACGGGCACTAAGTCATAATGTAGATTACCAGAACAATATATCGCTGGGCATACCGGTATCCAAGCTGGACCAACATGTGTTTTACGAGCATGCTTCTTTTCTGAAAGACACCCCGCTGCTACGGGCTTATGTGCAGAACCCCAATCATATAGGTTGTCATACCCTGGGTGAATCAGAGTCATTTTTTAAAGGTACGCAGCAACTGGAGCAAGAGGTGATAGAGCTGCTGGCAGTGGATGTATTGAAAGCTGCTGAAAACAGCTGCGATGGCTATGTGGCCGCCGGAGGTACAGAGGCCAATATACAGGCAGCATGGATATACCGCAACCTGTTTATGCAAACACATGGCGCAGCGCATCACGAAATAGCACTGCTGAGTTCTGCCGATACCCATTATTCTGTAGACAAAGCGGCGAACCTGCTGAACCTGGCATCGTACAGGGTGGCGGTGGATGATAATACACGCACAATCATTAAAGACGCACTGCAGCATACGATACAACAAGCCATATCAGATGGTATCAAATACTTCATCGTTATATCCAACATGGCCACTACCATGTTTGGCAGTGTAGACGATCCTGATGAATATGCCAAACACTTATCAGCTTACGATGTGCATTTCCGCATACATGTAGATGGCGCGTTCGGGGGGTTCATCTATCCTATCAGCCAGCCTAACAACAATTCGCTGTTTAGCAATCCGAATGTTTCTTCCGTTACACTGGATGCACATAAAATGCTGCAGGCACCTTATGGCACAGGTATTTTCATTGTTCGAAAAGGCTTGATGCAATATGTATTTACCAAAGAAGCGCAGTATGTGAATGGCATGGATATCACCCTGAGCGGCAGCCGTTCCGGCACCAATGCTATTGCTATATGGATGATACTCTTTACCTACGGTCCTTATGGATGGCTGGAGAAAATAAATAAACTGCTATACCGTACTGAATGGCTGTGTGCGCAATTGGATACACGGAAGGTGCAATACTACCGCCACCCTGATATGAATATCGTAACGATACGCGCGAAACATATATCGCACGATGTAGCTATAAAATACGGCCTGGTACCGGATACCCATGCCGGCGCACCATCGTGGTATAAAATAGTGGTGATGGACCATGTGGAGCTGGATGCGCTGGAACAGTTTTGCAACAACTATAACTGTTAATGCTTGCGTGCATTCTTTAGTGCCAACTGCATATAGCCACGCACTTCTTCATTCAGGTCTTCAGGCTGATACATACGGAAGTAATGATTGAACTGCTGCTCGCCCGGTACTTGTGCTATTTTATGAAAGCAAAGGTTGTCTTCGTGCGCCTTATCAAAATAGAAGCATACGTCTATAAAATTCTTGCCCAACTGGTGAATGCGACCAAAGCGAATACCTGCCGCAAATGAGATCATGGTTTTAGCAGGATGCAGGTCGAAATCGCCCATGCTGCGAAACTCGGTGATGAAATAATCGAACAGCATGCGGGTATGTTCCGATTTTCCATTCAGGAAATCGGACAATGTTTTCTCATTGCAGGAATGCGACTGATTATCACGTACAAATTTCTGCTTACAGTTGGGGCATATCCACATTTACAGGCTTTTACCATTACAAATATGATGTAATTCAGGCTATTTATCATATTGCATTCTTAAATATACCAATCGGTATTATTTAAAATAATGGATGTACCTTTGATGCCATTTCAAAAGAAAAACAGACTTATGAAAAGAGTGGTGGTAACCGGGTTAGGTTCATTGACCCCCATTGGCAACACGACAAAGGAATTCCAGGCCAACCTGCTGAAAGGCGCAAGTGGTTCGGCCATGATAACCAGGTTTGATGCTTCCAAGTTCAAGACAAAATTTGCCTGTGAACTGAAAGACTTCAACCCGCTGGACCATATAGAAAAATCGGAAGCACGTAAATATGACCTGTACACCCAGTATGCACTGGTAGCGGTAAAAGAAGCAGTAGAAAACGCTGAAATAGATTTTGAACAACTGAACCGCAACCGCATAGGTGTGATATGGGGTTCGGGCAATGGTGGTATTACTACCTTTGAAGAGCAGGTAACGGAATTTGCCAACGGCGATGGCACACCACGCTTCAACCCATTCTTCATTCCCAAGATGATAGTGGATATTGCTTCGGGTGTTATCTCTATCAAATACGGTTTGCGTGGCATCAACTTCACTACGGTTTCTGCCTGTGCTACATCCAATACTGCACTGATAGATGCCTTCAACTACATACGCTGGGGTAAGGCCGATATGATCATTACCGGCGGTTCGGAAGCAGCTATTACACGCAGCGCAATGGGTGGCTTTAGTTCTGCCAAAGCACTTTCTACCCATAATGAAGCGCCTGAAAAAGCATCGCGCCCTTTTGACGTGGCACGCGATGGCTTTGTAATGGGCGAAGGTGCCGGTGCGCTGATACTGGAAAGTTATGAGCATGCCATAGCGCGTAATGCACCTATCATAGCCGAAGTAGTAGGTGGCGGTATGGCGGCAGATGCATATCACCTTACGGGCACACACCCTGAGGGCGAAGGCGCCTACCTGGGTATGCTGGCAGCATTGGAAGATGCCGGCATAACAGCCGATGATATTGACTATATGAACCCGCACGCTACATCTACACCCGTAGGCGACATCAGCGAGCTGAAAGCGGTAGAGCGTGTGTTTGGTGCCAAACCTAAAGTGTATATCAGCGCTACCAAATCGATGACCGGCCACTTGCTGGGTGCTGCAGGTGCGGTAGAAGCCATAGCCTGTATCACTGCTATTACAGAAGGGCAAATACCGCCTACCATCAATACCGAGAATGTAGAACCTGAATATGCCGATAAATTCAACCTGGTGATAGGCGAGGCGGTGAAAGCAGATGTGAAATATGCCATGAGCAATACCTTTGGCTTTGGCGGCCATATTGCAACTGCCATCTTCAAAAAATTTGAAGGTTAATAACTGAACATACTACAATAATAAAGCCCGGTGTTTCCCGGGCTTTGTTATTTATGCTATTACATGCTTGTTATACTTATTACGATACTCATTGGGTAATAACCCTGTTACTGTCTTAAATGAGTTACGAAAGGTTTTATTGTCCACATAACCCACATCATACATCACATCGTTTATCTTCTTATTGCCGGTTTCCAGTTGCTTTTTCGCAGCTTCTATCTTTACACGTTGAATGTATTCTTTCAATGTATTGTCAGTAGCTTTCTTAAACCTGCGTTCCAGGCTACGTTTACCTATAGATACCATACTGGCTATTTGGTCTGCAGTTATCTTTTGCTGATAATTCATTTCTATATACTCCTGTGCTTTACGTACGTGTTCATCACCATGGTTTTTCTGTGCCTGGAAGATAATGAATGGTAGTTGAGCGGTACGGTCTATATCTACCTGGAAGAATTTAGCACAATAAATAGCTGTTTCACGTCCTGCATATTTCTCTATAATATATAGCAGCAGGTTTAGCAGCGACATGCCGCCACCGCTAGAGTATATACCTTGTTCGTCTGTAATGATCCTGTCTTTCACCAGTTCTATACCGGGATACATATCTTTGAAGATATCGGCGGCCTTCCAATGGGTAGTACATTTGCGGCCATCCAGCAACCCTGTTTTTGCCAATAGAAAAGCGCCTACGCACAGGCTGGCTATTTCTGAACCTTTATAATACTGGTCTGTTATCCAGGATATCAATGGTGCATTAGCTGCCACATTTTTTTCAAGGCTCACATGTATAGCAGGTATAATGATAAGGTCTGTTTTCTTGAGTGTATGTATGGTAGCATCGGGGTGAATCGTAAACAAATTACCATTCAGCTTTACGGTATCTGTAGCGCCTACCAGTTGTATATGAAACAAGTGCCGCTTGCCCATACTTTCCATGTAATCGTTTACTTCGGTAAGAATATGTCGCGACACTTCTATGCCCGAAAGTGCGGCTCCCACAGGCACCATAATGGAGATATGCTTCATGGCGACAAATTACAAAAACTGCCATTACCATATCTCAATCAATGTTGCTACATAGTTTATTTACCCTTTAAAAAAGCTTCAATAATATCTACAGCAGGGTAATGCTTTGGCGCGTCAGGCTTTAGTGTAAACAGCTCGCCAATATAATCACCATGACCACCGGGGAAGATAGCAAGCTGTGCATGTGGTAATATACGATACATCTCTACTATATGCTCGGGGGTTGCTACATCGTTATCACCCGATACTACTAAAGCAGGTGCCTGTATACTTTTCATGTCTGCATCGCTGATGTCTTTGAAATTCAGCATCCTGTCTGTATCACGTTTATACATGGTGTATAATGCATCTGCACTGGGGTTGATGGCTTTGAATGCATCTTTGTATGGCTGCGGCATATCAGCAAAAGAGGCCTTTTCCATCATACCCCAAAACCATGGTTGCGCACCTGTTTTCTTGTAGAAGGTAGATGCCACAATTATTTTATTTACCTGTTTCGGATGGCGTATAGCCAGTTGCAGCGTAGTAGATGCACCATTGCTAAAACCGAATATATCGGCCTTATCTATTTTCAGATGCTTGAGCAATGCAGACACATCATCTGCATCCTGCTCAAAACTGGTAGGTGTACCCCTGTCTTCTGTATGACCATGCGCCTGCAGTTCTACCGCTATTACATGATGGTTCCTGGCAAAGTCATTTATAACACGCCCCCAGTTTGTACCTACTGTAGACCCGCCCCCGTGTATCAATACCAGCGGGGTGCCTTTTCCATATTCCTCGTAATACATCTTCATGCCGTTTATAGTAGCATAGTTTCCTGTAGCTTGTGTGGTTGTCATAAATAAGAATGTATTTATCAATATCGCAAATAAGTATCTCATGGTTTCTGTTTGCAACAAAATTAATTTTAAAGCCGCTATCCATTAGGGGGTATAACTGACTAATTATGGGTGTTTTACGACAACTTCCTTGTAGAAGGCGGTGTATGTTCCAAAAATAAATTTTGCGCAACCGAATAATTGCACTTATATTTGCAACTGAATAGTTGCTAATAATAAAATGAGACGAGATGTATTTCAAGCCATAGCAGACCCTACCCGGCGCGCTATACTTGCTCTAATAGCCTTACAAGCTATGACCCCCAATGCCATAGCTGAACATTTTGACAGCAGCAGGCAAGCAGTATCCAAACATATACAGATACTGGCCGAATGCGAATTGCTAAAACAAGAACAGCAAGGACGTGAAATTTATTACCATCTGAATATTAAAAAAATGAAAGAGATTGATAAATGGCTGGAGCAATTCCGCAATATATGGGAAAGCAAATTTGATAATCTTGATAAAGTATTGGCTAACATAAAATCTAAACGTCATGACAAATAACAAAATGGAAATGGTGAAAGACCTGCCTAACAAAAAGATAACGGTAACCCGCTATTTCGATGCGAATGTGGCAGATGTATGGGATGCATGGACGCAGAGCGAACTGCTGGACCTGTGGTGGGCACCCAAGCCATGGAAAGCCGAAACCAAAGAAATGGATTTTCGTAACGGCGGCTACTGGCTATATGCCATGGTAGGGCCTGATGGCACCAAACAGTATGCAAAAATCAGCTATTCGGCAATAGAGCCGCAGAAAAGCTACCGCGCCACAGATGCTTTCTGCGATGAAAATGGCAATCCTACTAATACCATGCCCAGCATGAACTGGCATAACAGCTTTCATGCAGACGGTGACGATAAAACCAAAGTGGTAATAGAGATACACTTTGCCAACGAAGCAGATTTCGAAAGCATCATAGCTATGGGCTTCGAAGAGGGTTTTACGATGGCACTGGGCAACCTGGACGAGTACCTCGCTTCACGCGCTTAATAGTTCTTATAACTATCAAACAAAATCCCCGCAGCATGTGCGGGGATTTTTTTATTTATCAATTACCTGTGTAGCCAATCGTTCTTCATGTTTCTGTGCTAGTGCGGCATTTATCTTTTCGAGCTCGCGAGCAGCAGTCTTGTTTTTTACCATCACGCTTACACGGTATACCAATGCGATACACAGCAGCGTAACGCCCGACACCACATAGCCCAGAATATCGTAATGCTCCAGCGGGCTTGTTTTCGTTTTTTGGGTAATGATGAAGCCGGCCAGTATCGCAGCAAAGCCACCCGCTATTTGTTGCAGCGATGAGGTGATACTCATATAAGCACCACGGTCTTTCATTTCAGGTATGCTGGTGTTGAGTGTAGTGGCCGGTATCATACGGCTCATGATACCCATGAACATAATCATGTTTATCACTACTATTTCCCATAGCGGCGTAACAGACAAGTTGGTATAAATAATAACCATTGTGATAGCCAGTAAAGAACCTGCTGTGAACAGTATGAATTTATCCATCTTATCGCTGAGCTTACCTACCAGCGGCATAATAACGATAGAAGAGATACCGGTGAACATAAATACCAGCGGCAATTGCTGCTGAGAGATGCCAATATTATTCACCAGGTACGCACTGCCAAAAGGCATCATCATAAAACCACCAACCGATAGCAATGCAATGGCGGTGAAACCTACACGATAATGACTATCAGAAAGGGTATGCCACAGGTGTAGCAACGGGTTCTTATCCGTTTGCAGCGCTAAGTGCTTGTCTACCGGTTTCATCCTAAAAAATACGGCAGCCAATATACCTATAGCCAATGCTACTATCATCAGGAAAGAGGAGTGCCATCCCCATTGGTTGGCAAACCATATGCCTATGGGTATACCTAATACCTGGCTGGCTGCAAATGCCATTTGTACCATTCCCATCACGCGGCCACGCTGGTGTACTTCAAACATATCGGTAATGATAGCCATGGATATAGAGCCTATGACACCACCGAAAAGGCCGGTAACAATACGTGCCGCCAGCAGCATCCAGAAATTGGCCGCCAGTGCGCAAAACAGAGTGCCTGCTATAAAGCCGGTGTAGAAAAACATTAATAGTTTTTTCCGGTCATACTTATCGGCAAAACCCGCCGCCAGTATGCCGGAGATGCCTGCACTGAAGGCATAGACAGACACCACCAGCCCGAAGCCGGAAGGTGTGATATCCAGTGTTTTCATCAGGATGTCTCCAAGTGGTGATAAGACCATAAAATCGAGCACTACTGTAAACTGCAGCAGCGCGATGATAGCTACCAGGAATTTCTGGTAGTTGCTGAATGTTGGTATAGCTTGTTTCTGTTGTTCCATAAAGTGATTTATTCCAGTTCGGCACATTTGTAGCCGTTCTGCTCAATTAATTGTATAATATCATTTGTGCAATTAGCAGTTGTTTCCAGGCGCAGCACACAATCTTCGTCCCCTGTATCTACGCTCCACCTGGTGATATGCCTGTGCGCATCCAGCACATCTTTTACAGCATGTATGTCTTTTTGTTCTTTCAGGTTGGTTTTAAAAACCAGTACGCTTTTAGGTTGTGCAGGCATAGTGGTGTGTTTTCAGTTAGTGTTAATAAATAAATGCTCATTTATAAGCCACCGAAAAAAATTATTTCTTCAGCGCTCTCAAAACCAGGTCGAATGTTTGCCACATGATCTTGTCATTTATTACAAATTTTTTACCGGCAAGGCTCCTGCCTTCGTTATGAAAACGCAACAGGTTGTAGAGCGGCGCATAGGCTATAGACCAATACACTTCTACCGGCATGGCCAATATCTCTCCCCTGTCTACTGCATTCTTCATAAAACGGCCCATGTGTTCTTTAAACTCATTTTTAAAGGCATCCATAATAGCCTCATGATAGGTAGAGGTACGTAGCTGCTCAAACAGTTGCGCAATCTTCGGGTTGTTCAGTACACATTTAGCACGATTCTTCCACTGTACGCGCAGGCCTTCTTCAAATTTTGCTTCCGGGTCAAAACCTTCCAGCATCTGTGCACTCATTTTCCTCACTTCTTCCATACCTATTTGCATGATAAGGTCGTCCTTATCCTTATAATAGATATACAGGGTAGCTACAGATATGCCACATTCTTTTGCCAGTTTGTTCACACTGAAACCTTCCAGGCCATCGCGCAGCAGCAGGTCTATAGCTTTGCTTTTTACTAATTGTACCTTGTCGGTATTACGGGTTCGCATCGTGTGTGCAAATATAAGTGAATGTTCACTTATTTATAAAATATTTTAAAGTGTTGCCGGTTTTTTTCGGCAACACTTGCTATCAGAAGTTCATCTCATCTGCACTTGGGCCGTAGCTACCGGGTATAGGAATATCCAGCAGGCGCAGGTATACCCCCATCTGTGCCCGGTGGTGCACTACCTGGCAATAGGCATGCCTGATGGTTTCGCCTTTGGTACTTACCGAATATATCTCTTCGCCACTGCGCAATGTCCAGTTAGG
Organism: Flavipsychrobacter sp.; assembly: GCA_036406055.1. GTDB lineage: Bacteria > Bacteroidota > Bacteroidia > Chitinophagales > Chitinophagaceae > Polluticoccus. The sequence goes on from DASWWE010000148.1 coordinate 45,452, forward strand.
TAGCAAGTCGGCATCTGTTGCCTGTTGCAGGCGCTCTTTACCTCCGGCATATTCCTTTTCAAATAGCGCCATCAGTTCATTGGTATTATTTATCACCTGCGGGTTGTAGGGGCTGGCAGCAAAGTCCAGTTCCTCTGTATCCAGCGCCAATGATACCCACGATGGTAGTTCGGCTATATGTGTAGCCAGTTGGCGGATGGTCATACTTTTCTCGTGCGGTTTCCAGTCATATTTATCATCAGGAATGCGCGACAACATTTTGCGGGTAGTAGCCGCTTCCTGGTCCATTTCTTTTACAAGTGCTTCGATTTGTGACATAGTTCGTTGTTTTTAGTTTATGCGGCAAAGAAAGAACCGGGTAGTGACAGCCCTATGTCAGCAGCAATTGCAGAATTTCAAAAAACAATGCGGTAAGCAGCAAGTCCTTATCTTTATGCCCGTTCACATTAAAGGGACTATAGTTTTGAAATTTTCTGATTTTGATTTTGATAACGATGTGCTGGATGGCATAGAGTCGATGGGGTATGAGAATGCGACACCTGTACAAGAGCAGGTAATACCCCTCATTTTAGATGGCAGGGACATTATAGCATCTGCACAAACGGGTACCGGTAAGACGGCTGCATTTCTTTTACCGCTGATACAGAACATCATAGACCATACGAACAACGACCATAGCGTGAATGCTATGATCATTGTGCCCACGCGTGAGCTGGCCGTACAAATCGTGCAAACGCTGGAAGGCATTTCCTATTATACCTCCATCAGTTGCATAGCCGTATATGGTGGTGGTAGCGGCGATTCTTTTGCTACGGAAAAGAAAGCTCTATCATCGGGTGTAGACATAGTAGTATGCACACCGGGCCGCATGATATCGCACCTGAATATGGGCTATGTAAAACTGCAAAACCTGAAATACCTGGTGCTGGACGAAGCCGACCGGATGCTGGACATGGGCTTTTATGAAGATATCGTAAAGATCATATCCTTTATGCCGAAGCAAAGGCAAAACCTGCTTTTTTCGGCCACCATGCCACCCGCCATACGTAAGCTGGCCAATACTATATTAGTAGACCCTGCGGAAATAAACATCGCCATATCACGTCCACCCGATAAAATGGAGCAAGGGGCATTCATTTGCTTTGATGAGCAAAAGATACCGCTGGTAAAACACGTACTGCAATTAAAAGACTTTGCAAGTGTATTGATATTCTGCTCCAGCAAGCAAAGTGTAAAGCGCCTGACTGCAGATTTGAAACGGATGAAAATGTCGGTAGGTGAAATACATTCTGACCTGGAACAGGAAGCCCGCGAACAGGTGCTGATAGACTTCCGTACCAAAAAAATAAAAATACTGATAGCTACAGACATCCTTAGCCGTGGTATCCATATAGACGATATAGATCTTGTTATCAATTACGATGTGCCGCATGAAGGCGAAGACTATATTCACCGTATAGGCCGTACGGCACGTGCAGCCAGCAAAGGCACTGCTTATACCTTTATCAGCGATAAGGAGCAATATAAGTTTCACCGCATAGAAAAACTGCTGGGCCACCCTGTAACAAAGCTACCCGTGCCAGAAGCATTAGGCCCAACACCAGAGGTAAGGGAAGATAAACCTTTCAATAAGAAAAAACGCAACTTCAAAAAGAAGCGCTGATAGCCCTATAAAACTTATTAAAATTATATGCACTACTTTTGCAGTTCATCTGCTGAGTTCCTACCTCTTTGTATTAGCCCGGCTATATAACTAATAATGACATTTAAAGAATTGAATTTAATAGCGCCCATACTGGAAGCGCTGGAAGCTGAAGGATATACCCAACCCACACCTGTTCAGGAAGAATCAATACCCATAGTGCTGCAAGGCAAAGACCTGCTGGGCTGTGCCCAAACAGGCACGGGTAAAACGGCTGCATTTGCCGTACCTATATTGCAACTGCTTAGCAAACCTCCTATCGACAACAGCCATAAAACCATAAAGGCACTGATATTGACCCCTACCCGCGAACTGGCCATACAGATAGGCGATAGCTTTGCGGCTTATGGCAAACACCTGCGCCTGAAACACCTGGTCATATTTGGTGGCGTGCCGCAGGGCGCACAGGTAAAGGCACTGCATGCAGGTATAGATATACTGGTGGCAACCCCAGGAAGGCTACTGGACCTAATCGACCAGAAATACATCAGCCTGAAAGACCTGCAGATATTTGTGCTGGATGAGGCTGATCGCATGCTGGATATGGGCTTTATACACGACGTAAAAAAGACCATCGCCCGCCTGCCCGTAAAAAGGCAAACCCTTTTCTTCTCGGCCACTATGCCGCCGGAGATACAGAAGCTGGCAGATACCATACTTACCAGGCCTGAAAAGGTAGAAGTAACACCGGTATCGAGCACGGCCGAAAAGATAGACCAGCACATACTGTATGTAGACAAGAAGGATAAGAAAAAACTACTTGCCTTTATACTGAAAGATAAATCAATAGAACGTGCGCTGGTTTTTACACGTACCAAGCATGGTGCCGATAAAGTAGTAAAAGACCTGTATCGCGATGGCGTACGCGCAGAAGCCATACATGGCAACAAATCGCAGAACGCCAGGCAGCGTGCGCTGAACAATTTTAAAACCGGCGAGATACGCGTGCTGGTAGCTACCGATATTGCTGCCCGTGGCATAGATATCGACCTGTTATCGCACGTTATCAATTTCGACCTGCCCGAAGTGCCTGAGACATATGTACACCGTATAGGCCGCACGGGCCGCGCCGGTGCAGCAGGTATTGCCCTGTCGTTTTGCGATGAAGAGGAAAAAGACAACCTGAAAGCCATACAGAAACTGATAGGCAAGCAAATACCCGTAGTAGAAGGCCATCCTTTCCCGCCAAGTGATAGTGGTGTGGTAAAAATAAACCTGCCTAAAAACAAACAGGTAGTAAAGCGACCAGATGCTGTGCATACCGGTAATCCTGCAAACAAAAAACGTTTCAATAAGAGCAGGCCGCCTAAAAAGTGGTAAGTTTTGGATGGCAGTATCTCGCGGTTCGCTTACTTTTACAGTACAAGCTACAGCATCGTGAACCGCATAGACAGAGTTACTGCCATCCTGATACAACTGCAATCGAAAAAGGTAGTGAAAGCGCAGGAAATAGCCGACCGCTTCAGCATCAGCCTGCGCACGGTGTATCGCGATGTGAAGTCGCTGGAAGAAGCCGGTGTACCCATTATAGGGGAAGCGGGTGTGGGCTATAGCATTATGGATGGGTATAAGTTGCCGCCTGTTATGTTCACCAAAGAAGAAGCTACGGCATTCATCACTGCTGAAAAGCTCATCAATAAACTAACGGATAAAGCTACTGCAGAGCAATACAAAGCGGCACTGTATAAAGTAAAGGCCGTACTGCGTAGTACCGAAAAAGGATTTGCAGAAGACATTGATGATGCCATCCATGTTTTCAAAAGCCGCAACCATCAGCACCCCGCCGGCAATTCAAATCATATATACGATATACTGCAAAGCATCAGTAGTAAAAAAGCCATACAGTTGTATTACTACAGTGGCCACCGCGATCAGGATACGGAGCGCGTGGTAGAGCCGGTAGGCATTTACTACATCAGCAACTACTGGCATATGGTGGCATGGTGCCGCCTGCGCAACGACTATCGCAATTTCCGCCTGGATAGGATCAATAAGATCATACATTCGGATGAAGTATTCCGTCCGCGCGAACTGACGTTGAAAGAATACTTAGCTAAATGGTCGGCTGAAAACAAGCTGGAAGAAGTAGTGATCTCATTCGATAAATCGGCCACCAAATATATTCAGCAACAGAAGCTCTACTTTGGTTTCAGTAGTGAGCAAAACAAAGGCAACCGGGTAGAGATCACCTTCCTGGTACCCTGCCTCGACTACATAGCCAGCTGGCTCTTATCCTTTGGCAGCCAGATACGTATCATATCGCCACTTGCGCTGCGCGAAAAAATGAGCGAACGAGTTGCAGAACTGGCCGCGCACTATAATTTGAAAATAAACGAACCGCTGCTGACATAAGGCTGTCACTACCCCATTGTTGCTTTGTAAAAAACTAGAAGCAATGGAAATCAAAACATCACCGGCCGTTACAGCACTGTTTGAAACCAAACAAACAACACTTAAAGACTTAGGATCATTTGCAGGCATAATAGCCGCACAACTATATGCGGAAGCTGCAAAACTGCAGGTGTTACCAACCGGCCCCATCACATGGCGCTACCTGGGTGCAGATGGCAACCCTGATACTGTTTTCACTTTAGAGATACTGCTGCCCATCAATGGCCATGTAGCATCCACCCGGTTCAAAACCAAAGAACTGCCCGGGTTGAAATGTGCCGGCACGATACACTATGGCTCCTGGGAAAGGTTCCCGGAGGTGTACGGAAAGTTCATGCCTGAAATATTTGCACAAGGCAGGAAAACAAACGGTGAAACCCGCGAACTGTATCTAAACATGGACTTTACAAACCCGGAAAATAATATTACTGAAATACAGGTAGGCATACTCTAAATACAAGCAATGAAAACAAATTCATGCAAGGTATTATCATTGGTATGGCATGGCTGTACACGGTGGGCACACATCGTGTACAGCCATGCATTTATCAACGCATGGAAGTGGGTATAAGTTGTTTGATATAATAATTGCTCCTGAATAATTATTGAACATTTGTACAAATAAATGTACAAATGCCGTACCTTTATATGGTATGAATTGGGAACGGGTAAAAGAGAAGCTGGGCATACTGGCAGATGCTGCTAAATATGATGTTTCCTGCTCTTCCAGCGGCAGTAAACGGGATAATAAGGGTAAGGGATTGGGCGATACAACCGGCATGGGTATTTGCCACAGTTATACAGAAGATGGCAGGTGTATTTCCCTGCTTAAAATACTGCTTACCAATGTTTGCATCTACGATTGTGCCTATTGCATTTCCCGCAAAAGCAATGATGTAAAACGGGCAGGTTTCACCGTTCAGGAAGTGGTAGACCTTACCATCAGTTTTTATCGTCGCAATTATATTGAGGGTCTGTTTCTCAGTTCCGGCATTTTTAAAGACGTGGACTATACAATGGAACGGCTGGTGCGCATAGCTAAAAAGCTGCGGCTGGAACATAATTTCAATGGCTACATCCATCTCAAGGCCATCCCCGGTGCCAGTGATGAACTGATAAAAGAGGCGGGGCTCTATGCCGACAGGCTGAGTGTGAATATAGAACTGCCATCGGAACAAAGCCTGCAAAAGCTGGCACCCGAAAAGCGCATGGCAGATATTTACAAGCCGATGTCCGTTTTGAACAATTCCATTCTGGAACATAATGGAACAAAAGCGCTGATAAAGTCGACACCTAAATTTGCACCTGCCGGGCAAAGCACGCAGATGGTAGTAGGTGCCACGCCCGAAACCGATAATGATATACTGCACAAAGCCAACGCCCTGTATAAAAGCTACCACCTGAAACGGGTCTACTATTCCGGTTTTGTTCCGGTGAGCGATGATGCACGGCTGCCCGTTACAACGCCACAGGTTTCTTTCCTGCGGGAGCATAGATTGTACCAGGCTGACTGGCTGATGCGCTTCTACAAGTTTTCGGTAAACGAAATAGTGGACAAAGCGCATCCTCTGTTAGCTACCGATATTGATCCGAAACTGCAATGGGCATTGCGTAACCTGCATTTGTTTCCCATAGATATCAACCGTGCCGCTTATGATATGATCATCCGCGTGCCGGGTATCGGCATTCAGTCGGCTTTAAAGATTGTGGAAGCCCGCAGGTTTCAAAAGCTGGGCTGGGAACAATTGCGAAAGATAGGATTGGCAGAAAGCAGGGCGAAGTATTTCATTACCTGCAATGATGCACGGTATAATCACATCGGCCTGCAACCACATGTTATCTACCAGCAGATAACCAGCAATGCCAGCAGCAAATTTAAAACCTATCACTCACCGCAGCTATCCTTGTTTTAGTATGATAACGCTTTGGTACGATGGTAGTTTTGCGGGCCTGCTTACCTGCATATTCGAGATGTATGAACACAGGCTGAAAGATGTTTCCATTTTTCAGAAACAAAAAGAAACAAATGCCCTGTTTGGCGATACGCTGGATGTAATCACCGACATCACCAAAGCCAACCGTGTGTGGAACGGCTTGCAGAAGCGCCTGTCGCGGCAGGGGTGTAAAAACGTGGTGTGGAACTATCTATCGGAACTCGAAGGCTTTGAAAACGCATTGCTGGCATTTAGCCGATATGTATTTGATGCAACGGAAAATATAGAAACAAATTTTGGCAACCCTGCCGTATTGCAGGTAGCGCAAACAGCCAAAAAAGTAGGCCGGGAAAAACACCGCATGGAAGCCTTTGTGCGCTTTCAGCAATTGAAAGACGGCTTGTATTACGCTGCTATACGGCCCGATTATAACGTGCTGCCCCTGATACTCCCCCACTTCAAAAGCCGCTATGCCGACCAGCACTGGCTGATATATGATCTGCAACGTGGCTATGGTATTAAATATGATGCAGGTAAGGAAACCGTAGAGGAAGTGAACATCAGCGTATCAACGGACGACGAACTGATACCCAACACGGCGATACTGGCAGAAGGCGAGCTATATTACCAGGACATGTGGAAGGACTACTTTCACAAAACGGGCATACCCGAACGCAGGAATATGAAGCTGCACCTGCAACACGTGCCCCGCCGCTACTGGAAATACCTTACCGAAAAGCTTTAGCCAACCCATGGCATAGTTTTTAGCTAGTAACGGAAAACTGAATTGCTATGAGCGACGTTAAAAATATGATGGGTACAGATGCCATCAAGAAACTGAAAGAACTGGCCGAAGGTATAGATATATGTATGTTCTGCACGCACCTGGGAGAACTACCGATAACTACACGCCCTATGTCTACACAGGAAGTAGATGAGCAGGGTAATATATGGTTCTTTAGCCGTGTATCGAGTAATAAGAATCAAGAGATAAAGCAAGACGATAAGGTTCAACTCTTTTATGCTAAAATAAGCAGCAGTACGTATCTGTCTGTTTTTGGGTATGCTGATGTACTGGTGGATAAAGAGAAGATAAAAGAACTGTGGGATGGTGTAGAAAAAGCATGGTTTACAGAAGGCAAAGATGACCCGGAAATAACACTGATACGCATCCGCACACAGGAAGCCTATTACTGGGATACCAAAGATGGCGCCGTTATATCACTGATAAAAATGGGTGTTGCCGCCATTACAGGACAAGAACAAGACCAGGGTGTAGAAGGCACATTAAGGCCTTAATCTACCCTAAGTCTTTCATCATAGCCGCAAACGAAATGATATCCTCGTCCGCGGTATCGAAGCTACACATGAGGCGTGCCTCGTTGGTAGCTTCTTTCCATATATAGAATGGATATTTTGCCTGCAAGGTTTCATTCCAGCTCTCGGGCAGCTCGGCAAATATAGCATTGGCTTGTACAGGCTTGGTAATACGCACTTGTGAATACTGCGATATAGATTGGGAAAGCAACTGTGCCATAGCATTGGCATGCAATGCATGTTTACGCCACGTTTCATCGCGCAGCATGGCTTCAAACTGCGCAGCTATAAAGCGGGTCTTAGATGCCAACTGCATGCTTTGCTTGTGCTTATAGGCAATGTGTTGTTTCAGTTCTTTATTAAAGACAACGACCGCCTCACCAAACATCATACCTGCTTTAGTACCGCCCAGTGATAGTATATCAACACCGGCATGAGTAGTTATATCTTTCAACTGGCAACCAAGGCCGGCAGCAGCATTGAAGAAGCGCGAGCCATCCACATGCGTGTATAAGCCATGGGTTTTGGCAAGCGTGGTGAGCTCTTTTATCTCATCGGGGGTATATACCGTACCGTATTCTGTAGACTGTGTAAGCGATAGCAGCTTGGTTTGTGCATAGTGTATATCACCTTTGCGTATCAGCCGTTGCTTGATAACATCTGTTGTCAACTTACCATTCTCATTACTTGCCAGTGGAAAGAAACGGCAACCCGTAAAGGTTTCAGGAGCGGCCGATTCATCGTTGTAAATATGCGATATATCGGCGCACAGCACAGAATTATAAGACTGTGTAGCACTGCTAATGCTCAGCACGTTAGCACCTGTACCGTTGAATACGAAGTACACATCCACATCAGCATCCAGCACCTCACAAAACTGCTTGCGCACGCGTTCGGTAATTTCATCGGCACCATAAGAACGGGCATGTTGCTGGTTGGCATCTATGAGTGCTTGCATTACTTCGGGCAATACACCTGCATAGTTATCGCTGGCAAAAGATATCATGGGTGTAATATTAGGAAGAATAAATAAAGTGCCGATAATTGTTTGGTGCTTAGTATTTTCGGGCAGCACTCATGAAATCCTTTTT
>DASWWE010000149.1:0-7267 GCA_036406055.1 Flavipsychrobacter sp.
GGTAGTTCTTCAGACTGTCATCGGCCGTCATGCGGCTATAGCGGTCGGTAATGTTTTTACAGATGAGCCCTCGGATCTTTACAGAATCGCTCTCTACATCTTCATTCTTTACCCCATAGTTGCCTATGTACACGGTGTTCATTATCAACACCTGTCCTGTGTAAGAAGGATCGGTAAATACTTCCTGGTAACCGGTCATACCGGTATTAAAGCAAAGCTCTCCACCACTGGTACCCTTTGCACCAAAGGCTTTACCTGTGAAGAAAGTGCCATCTTCTAACAATAAATACGCGGGAGAACTAACAGATTGTGTAGCGGGCATAAAAAAACAAATTGCGCAAAGGTAAGGATTTGTTAGCGAATGTCCTCAATCATTTTGGGTTAGTTTTTCACATCTTTAGTCCGCCAAGGTCCATGTAGAAGTGCGACCTATCAGGGAGATACCAACATACCCGCGCAGATCCAGTTTGTTGCCTTTATAAGTTATTTTACACGAGTATGTTTTACCATTCTTAGGATCATAAATAGTAGCATCGCTATACTCTTTATCTCCATCTTTTTTCAACCCCCTCAGTATCACCAACCCTACTATCGGCTGGGTACGTTTGCCCTTATCCGGGTTTTCTTCATCCAGCTTAGGCTTGCCATCTTTCAATGGGTCTTTCAGCCATATGATCTTACCATAAAACTTGCCGTCCTTGGCCTTATACACCTGTATCTTCGATGTCTTCTCCTGGTTATACCATACCTTCTCTATCTGGTCTTGCGCCAGCGTACTTGATTTGAAAGCAAAGGAAACAATAACCGTCAGTGCTATATAAGAAAAGAATGGCTTCAGCATAAAAGGAGATGTTTTGTTATCCTAATATACTGAATTTATAGCACATGCTTAGTTGGCATCTTCCAGCGATCCTACCCCATTGATGTCTGACGTAGTAGTAGGGTGCCCTTTATAACTCACCTCTCCCGCCCCGTTAATGGTCACATCCAGTTTCTCGGTGGCGGTCAGCTGTATATCGCCCGCACCGCTTACCCGTGCCTTTACCACTTTAGCCTGCAGCGGAAATGCTTCTACATCGCCCGCACCGCTTACTTTATAGCTCGCCGTATTTACAGTACCGCCATTCACTACCAGGCTGCCTGCACCGGTCAGTGTAGCTATAAAGTTCTGGGCTGTAACATTGGCAATGGTAATATCACCGGCACCGCTCACTTTCAGGTTGAAGTCATTTTGTATCGTGCCTTGTATCTCGGCATCTGCCGCACCTTTTATCGCGAGGCTATTAAGCGACGGAACCGTTATTGTAGCCACCACATCCTTATCCAGGTCAAAGTGTATCAGTTCGTCTTTATCTATTATTAGTTTACCGTTTACTACATCCGTCTTAATATCTTCTAAAATATTTGCATAGCCCGAAAGCTGTATGCCCGGCGTAGCGCCCGGCTCTACTTTTATCATTGCCGTTACCGGTGCCGATACTTCTACATCCGTAAACGCGGCTACGGTACGAGTTACGGTTGTGGCCGGCCCCTTACCGTGTTTCACATTACGCTTGCACGATGCGGACAGCAATACAATACCTAACAGCAATACAAAAGCCAGGCTCTTTTTCATAATGAGATATATACGGTGTTAACGGAAGATGCTTAGATCTGTGTTTTATTGCTGCGCCACCACACAAAGCCTACTGTACCCAATATCATCAGTGGTAATGCAGCCAGGTATAAAATGCCGCCATTCAGGCCACGTGCGCTCTTATCATCAAGCCCGGCAGCTGTTTTGGTACACATAGCGCAGCCTTGTGCATACACCGCAGGTGCAGCAGTTATAGTCAGTGCCAATATCAACAACCACTTTTTCATACTATAAAATTAAGGCAATTGTATTTTACAAATATACTAAACATAATAGGGCGATATCAACAGGTATACCAATACCCCGGTGATGCTCACATACAACCATAAAGGCCAGGTATATTTTGCCAGCTTCTTATGCTTTTCAAACTCACCTGTCAGCGACCTGTAAGCAGTAAAAAGGATGAAAGGCAATATGATAGCCGCCAGGAAGATATGCGTTATCAGTATCACAAAATAGAAATAGCGGATAAACCCTTCCCCGCCAAACTTAGTATCGCCAGCCAGCAGGTGGTGTGCTATGTAAGACACTAAAAACAGGATAGAAAGGAACATAGCCGCCAGCATCTGCTGCTTATGCGCCACATACCGCTTCTGCTTGATGGATATTAAAGCCAGGATAAGCAGTATGGAAACACAAGAGTTGATAACGGCATTTATCAGGGCAAATACATGCACATCAAAACCCAGGTCTACTTCCAGTTTCACTTTCGATAGTATCACTACCGCAGCAAATACTACGAACGATACTACAAATATCAATAGCCTTGCCTGCTTGTCATTCTTCTTTAAAACGGGGGATAACATGTCCTTATTTTTTAGGTCTTTTTTCTAATGTCAGCAGCACGATATCATCAGCACATTTCTTCATTTCTTTTTCGTTCAGGCCATCATAGTAGCCACGTATATGCCGGGCGGTATCCAGCACTACTACTTTCTGTGTATGGATAAAATCTTCCGCACCGCCGGTGGTGGGCGCCATTACTACTTTCAGCTCATTGCGGGCATAGTTGTAAATGGCATTCCTGTCGCCGGTCATAAACCACCAGTTATCATGGTTCACATGATACCCGTCAGCATAGGCACGCAGCGCCTGGAAGCTGTCTTTTGCAGGGTCAACGGTTATGGAAACCAAATGCACCGTATTTTGAAGGGAGCTTTCGCGCTTAGGATCTTTACGAAATGCCTTCTGCAAAAGGGTCATGTTTTGGGTCAGCTTTGGGCATATCGTAGGGCAGGTGCTGAAGAAAAAGTTTACTACTACTATCTTTCCTTTTAAATCTTTATTCAAGGATACCAACTGGCCCAGCTGGTTAGTAAGGGTCAGCTCATCTACCTTATGATATAAGGTATCACCATTTATTACGGTATCCACACCATAATACCCCGGCAGCGATATGATTTTCTTAGATACAGAGCGCTGCACCTTTACCTGGTAGTATATAAAAAAAGCGAGCGGTAGCAACAATGCTACCGCCAGGCCTTTTATAAATTTATTATTCGAGTTTTTCTTATTCATCACTTATTCAAAATACGCATCTGCTATTGCTTACTTAAGGCCCGACCAGTTATTCATATGCAGCCAGAAACCACCGTCCATCAGGAAGGCAATGATAAACCATACAAACAGCGTCAGCGGTATCAGTACGGTTATCATAAAGCTCTTCACTTCATCGCCAAGGTGCATGAAAACAGATACGATGTAGCCCGCTTTGAACAGTGTAAGTGCCAGGAAGAAGAAAGCCAGCAGGCCTTTAGGCATGGCGTGGCTGAAGAACATACCCAGTACTACTTCTACCACTGTTACAGCCAGCAGTATCCAGAATACTTTCCAGATGCGGCCTACTTGTTTTTTACTTTCAGCAGAGTTGATGTCTGTATGGTGAGACATAACGCCTGAGTACAATTTAGATTGATCCCCTTCGTACAGGTGTTGTATATCGTTGCTATGATTATGAGCTGACATGCTTAATACAAGATTTGTAGTTGTGAAAAAATGAAAATTACAGCAGGTAGAAACAAGTGAATACAAATACCCACACCAGGTCTACAAAGTGCCAGTACAGGCCTATTTTCTCTACCATTTCATAGTGGCCCCTTCTGTCATAAACACCATTTACGGTATTGATAAGTACCATTATCAGCAGTACTACACCACTGGCAACGTGGCCACCGTGGAAACCGGTAATGGTAAAGAAGTAGTTATAGAAATCGTGCGTAGCCTGCATACCACCGGCCGGCAGTGCTGCCACTACTTCCGGGTTTTTCATGTTAAAGAAATGCTCTATGCTCGATAAAGGAGCGCTGGCATCGGTGAAAGAGCCCCACCATGCACCTTGATGGTGTAAGTGCGTCCACTCCCATGCCTGGCAGCTCAGGAAGCAAATACCACCTATGATGGTCCACAACAACCATTTGATAACACCCTGGCGGTCGCCATAGTGGCCGGCGTGTACAGCCAGTACCATCGTTACCGAACTCATGATCAGGATGAAGGTCATCAAGCTCACAAACAGCAGTGGCAGGTTTGCATGGCCCATGAAGGGGAATGCATGGAATACCTGGTTAGGGTCGGGCCACACTGTACTGAAAAAACGGGTAGTACCGTAAGAAATAAGGAAAGCGCCGAATGTGAATGCATCCGTAAGCAGGAAGAACCACATCATCATTTTACCATAACTCACATTGAACGGCGAACGTCCACCTCCCCATACTTTCGTTTCGGCTGTTGTAGCTGAAGCTTGTGCCATAGATTTTATTAGTTACTATTATTTATTGGTTGCGAATTTGGGTGCTAATTTCTAAAGTTTTTTATTGATTTGCCAGAAAGAATACAAATAAATAAATCCACAATACATCTACAAAGTGCCAGTACGATGCTACGATCTCCAGCCCGGTGGTATTGTAAACCTTTACGTGTGTTCTAAAAGCACGGAAAAATACTATTAATAATGCAATAATGCCACCCGCTATATGCAAAAGGTGCAGCCCGGCTATGATGAACAGGAAAGATTCGCTCGGGTTGCCATCCACACGCACATTACTGGCATATAATTGTTTAAAACCCACCCATTGCAATGCCATGAACAGGATGCCGAGTACCAGGGTAGCTGTTACCAATACACGGTATTGTGGCATTTTACGTTGTTTGAACGCACGGACGCCTAATATCATAGTCACACTGCTAAGTAGGATAGCTACTGTCGATATGGTAAAAACATTCGGCAAATGATAATACACCCAATTGCCCTGCGCCTGCCTTACAATGTAAGCGCTGGTCAGTCCTGCAAACATCATGGCAATGCTGCCCATAGCCACCCATAGGGCAAACTTATGCGGATGTATCTTTCTTCTTTCTGCTGTTGAAGGCACAGTTCCCTGCATCATTTTATTAATTATTTACATCTTGTCAAACAACAATGCCAGCAATACTACCGGCAGGTATATAAAGGATGCGAACATTACACGTCGGGCCGATTTATAATCGTTGCGTATATAAAAAGCTACCGAAGCTATAAAGTAAAATATGCCACAGGCAATGCTCACCCACATACCTATATTTCCTGCCATACCTATCACGCGCGGTGTAATGGCCAGGGGCACCAGTATAATGCTATAGAACATGCATTGCAAGGCTGTAAACCTGGAACTGCGTTCTTGTGATGGCAGCATGCTGATGCCGGCTTTTTGATATTCGTCATACCCTACCCAGCCTATAGCCCAGTAGTGCGGGAATTGCCAGAAGAATTGTATCAGGAAAAGGATCCAGCCGCCTACGCCCAGCGAACCGGTAGCTGCTACCCAGCCCAAAAGCGGGGGCAAAGCACCGGGTATAGCGCCTATCAGCACCGCCACGGGATGCACCCTCTTCATAGGGGTATAGGCAAAACCATACAGCATCAGGGAGGTAAAGCTCAATATGCCTGCCAGCGGGTTGAAGACCACAGCCAGCAGCAGGGCACCTGCCAAACCGGCTATGCCTGCTATTATCCACGCCTCTGTAGCGCTCATCCTGCCATCGGGCAAGGGGCGGTACATGGTACGCTTCATTTTGGCGTCGCCTTCTTTTTCTAATATTTGATTGATGGTATTGGCACCGCCGGTAACCAGGATGCCGCCTATGAATAGTGTCAGGACTTTATCCCACTGAAAACCGGTATTGGGGGCCAGCAGGTAGCCTATAACGCTTGAAAAAACGACCATGAAGCTCAGATTCGGCTTCAAAAGCTGGCTATAGTCCTTAAACTTAGCCATTACCCAAAGGTTCTCTTTGGCTTTAATTGGCGCTTCCTGCAACATTCCTTAACAGAAGATTAATGAAAAAGTAGCGCAAAGGTAGGCGATAAAAGGTGGAAAAGCTAATTTACCCGCCAAAATATGACACACGGCTCATTCTCTTACCCCATAGCAACAGCGCACTTACAATAGCGCCTTTACAAATAAAAATCAATCAAAATATTTACAGGAATAATAACCGAACAGTCTTCAGAAATCTTCGCTATGTCAGTCTTTTTCACTTGTCCATAATGACAATATACATTTATTTAACGTATATCTGCACTATAACCATTGCATGAAAACTACCAGAGCCACAACCACAATACTTCCGCTATTGATTCAAGTAGGAAGAACTTTGAGAGAAATGAAAAACACAACAAAACACAACAAGTTAGCATGCCAACCCATTGATTTTCAATATCTGTAAACGAGAAGAAATAAAAGCTGATTTTCGCAACAAAACACAACAAATTACCAGCTGCCGCTGGCACCACCGCCACCACTGCTGCCACCACCAAAACCACCGAATCCACCGCCGCCGGAGCTGCCACCACCCCAGCCGCTGCCGCCGCCAAAACCACCACCGCCAACAAACCAGCCGCCACCGCTATTGCCCCAGCCACGGTATCCACGGCCGCTCATATAGCTGCCGCCGCCACCACCGCCTATCTTGCTTAGTATCCACAGCACCACGTACACCCCTATTATCATCAGTACGATGGTTATGGCCGATGGGCGCCCACGTCCTTCACGTTCTTTGTCATCATTGGTATATTCGCCCTTAGTCGCAGCTATCACGGCATCGGCAGCCTTGCTGAAACCATCGTAGTAATTACCCGCCTTAAATGAAGGCGCCATCTCGTTACGGATGATGCGCCCGGCTACGGCATCGGGCAAAGCCCCTTCCAGCCCGTAGCCTGTTGTGATGTTTATCTTACGGTCTTCTTTCGATGCCAGTATCAGCACACCGTTATCCTTGCCCTTCTGCCCTACACCCCAGCGGTTAAACAGCTCTACACCATATTGAGATGGTTCGTAGCTGCCTATACTGGTCAGGGTCACTATGGTTATCTGGGTAGATGAGGTCTTTTCGTATTCCAGCAGCTTGGCTTCCAGCATTTCGCGCTGGCTGGCATCCAGCATACCTGCCAGGTCGTTTACCAGTCTTGGCGGGTTAGGCCTTGGCGGAAAATCCTCGTCACCTGCCAATGCGGGTATGGCTATAAATACAGCCAGAACGATGGCTATACATCTCGTCAGGAAAGCAGGAAGCTGTCGGGTCATTTACCAAATACTATTTCGTCGGGCAATTCATTCTTAGTAATCGTAGGGTCGTAAGGGAAGTGCGTGGCCA
>DASWWE010000150.1:0-4171 GCA_036406055.1 Flavipsychrobacter sp.
TATTACTGTAATGAAACGCTACCAGCCGGCCTTTTTCAAAAAGCGTTGATTAACTTTTCAAACCGTATGTAAATGCCAAATTACATCCGTTACTTCATTATAATAGCCGGTGCTGCTCTGCTATTCTTTCCCTTTTTAGGGCAGGTGCATCTGTTCGATTGGGATGAGATAAACTTTGCCGAGTGCGCCCGCGAAATGATTGTTTCCGGCGATTACCTGCAGGTGCAGATAAATTATAAACCCTTTTGGGAAAAACCACCGCTGTTTATATGGATGCAGGTACTATCCATGAAGGTGTTTGGCATTAATGAATATGCGGCGCGCTTCCCCAATGCACTGATGGGTGTGGTAACGCTTACATCGCTCTTTTATATAGGCAAGCGGGTGATAAATGAGAAGATGGCCGGTTGGTGGGTATTGCTATATGCAGCATCGTGGCTGCCGCATTTCTACTTCAAAACAGGTATTATTGATCCTACGTTCAACTTTTTCATTTTTATAGCCTTCTTCCAGGTACACCTCATAAAGTTTGGGGAGCGAAAGCTGATGCATGCTTTGCTGGCAGGTGTGTTTCTGGGGCTTGCGGTGCTTACTAAGGGGCCCGTAGCTATCTTGGTGGCCCTTTTGTCGTTTGTGGTATACGTTATAGCAAATAAGGGATTATGGGGCTATAAACCGCTGCATCTACTGGTCGTCGCATTATCGGCCTTTGCTACTACCTGTATTTGGTTTGGCATAGAGGTGTTAAACCATGGCTGGGCACTGGTGAGCGATTTTATCGTGTACCAGATCAGGCTTTTCCAGACGGAAGATGCAGGTCACGGCGGCCCGTTCTTCTATCACTTTATCATTCTGCTTATTGGCTGTTTCCCTGCAGCGGCATTCCTGTTTCAGTACAATAGAAAACGTGTTACGGATAATGAGAGCCACCGTGAATTTACCCGCTGGATGTGGATACTCTTTTGGGTGGTGTTATTGCTGTTTTCCATTGTTAAGACCAAGATTGTTCACTATTCATCGTTGTGCTACTTTCCGCTTACATACCTGGCGGCATTGCAGCTTTACAGGCTATCTACAGAAAAGGTGGGGGTAAAACCATTGGTGAAAGGCATCTTGCTCTTTACAGGTTCACTGGTGGCTATAGCCATCATGTGCCTGCCATTGGTGGGGCTGAATAAGGATAAACTCATTCCGCTTATCGATGACCCTTTTGCGGTAGGCAACCTGCAAGCCCCCGTTTCATGGAGCTATGCGGAGTGCATGTGGGGCTTGCTATACCTCATCGGCATATGGGTAGCCGTTATGATGATGAATAAAGATTTCCGCCGGGGCATGATAACGCTGTGCGTTGTCAACCTTGTTATCCTGCAGGTCACTGTCATTCATTTTACACCCAAAATAGAGGCCTTCTCACAACGTGCCGCTATCGATTACTTTAAAAGTTTCCGTGGCAAAGATGTATATGTACATGTATTAGGGTATAAAAGCTACGCACATCTCTTTTATACCGATAAGCAGCCGCAGGCCAATCCCAACTACGATAATGAAGACTGGCTGTTGCATGGCGATATAGATAAGCCTGCTTACTTTATATGCAAAATAATGGATGCCGGTAAATACCGCGCAATGCCTCAACTGCAGGAAACGGGAAGTGCGAATGGTTTTGTATTCTTCCGGCGTAAATAGTAGTACTTCTTCTAGTAGTACTTCTTCTTCCCAATCATATTAATCAGCCCCTTTCCTATAAGGGGCTTTTCTTATGTCTTTAAGTACGTTTTTGAGACCGTGCTGCACATCTTTTGGTGGGTCAATCGCAACATGCAATAAGTGTTTTCCTTCTTTGCATTGCAAACAAAAAATAAGCCCCGGAATTATCCGGGGCTCTATGATGAAGGTCTGAAATTGTATGTTATCTCACCAGCATTACTTCACCTTTCTGGTCTACACTCTTACCATCGCACTGGAAGTTGATGTAGTAGAAGTAAGTACCGGCATCTTGTGGTTTGCCATTCAGGGTACCATCCCAGCCACCGCGTGTGTTAGCAGTTTCATATACCACCTGGCCATAACGGTTCACTATTTTGAA
Source organism: Flavipsychrobacter sp. (assembly GCA_036406055.1). Lineage (GTDB taxonomy): Bacteria > Bacteroidota > Bacteroidia > Chitinophagales > Chitinophagaceae > Polluticoccus. Next base: position 2,087 of record DASWWE010000150.1, read on the forward strand.
GGTGCGCATATTTACAAAACGCTCGTTGCCGGTAGCCTGAGGGAATGGGCGGAACAGGTCGTTCCTGCCATCATTGTTAGGCGTAAACGCCGTTGGGAAACCTATCTCGCAGCAAGACTTTGTATTGATCAGCACACTGTCTGAATTGAAACAGCCAAACTCATCTGTTACGCTCAGTTTCACATAGCTCTTATAATCTATGCGTGCATAGGTAACAGGCAGGGAACTGTAAGTATCAAAGAACCTTGATGGTGTCCATGAGTACTTGGCAGCCGGTAGTATCGTGTTAGCCGTCATCAGTATGCTATCGCCTATGCAGAAGAGGCGGTCAGCAGCATAGCCATCTACTTTAAAGCTAGCATCCGGTTTAGCATGTATATAAGTACTGTCTGTGATGGTATTAGAACACAGTTCATCTACCAGTCGCAGGGTGATGTATTTTTTACCGGCATCATTCCATATTACACCATAAGGGCCCTGGTCGGTAGAGTAGTGCGTTGTATAACCGCCATCCCAGGCCCAGAAGAATGAATCTACGGTAGAAGTATAGCTGCGCAGCGATACCAGTTCTGTCTGGCCCTGGCATATGTTAGGCCTTACTTCTATGTCAGCAGTAGGTACCGGGTCTACACGTATGTTTTTAGTATAGGTTTCGCTCCAGCAATTGCTGTGGCCTACGGTCAGTTTTATGGTTTTAACACCCGCAGAGTCGATGCCTAAGTACAGTGGTGTTTCAAATGAAGAACCATCCAGTATCCTTACACCGTCAAACGGAGGGAAATCCCATGCATAAGTAGATTGAGGGAAGGCGCTGCCATAGTAGCCCAGGGTCAGCGTATCGCCCTGGCATATCGCATCGCGCGATGCCAGTATCAAACCATTGGGGCGGAAGGTAACAATAACTTCCATACGGGCGCGGTCACTTTCGCAGCCATCCACGGTTTGCGATACATAGTAGTAAAAAGTATCTTTTGCAGTAGTATTAGGTGCAGGTGCCAGTGTAGTGGGTATACCGCCTGTTGGCTCATAATACCATTTCAGTTCCTGTCCATTCGCATTTACAGGGAAAGATGCGGCATTTTCGCAATAGAAGGTAGGGGTAGTCACTACAGGTACATTCGGTTTAGGGGCTGCACTGTATACCACCATAGTACGCGGGCTTTCACAGCCGCTTATAGTTTGCGATACCCAGAAGGTATCTTTATGTGCCGTAGTGGTGTTGAAGTTAACAGCTGCAGGGGTGATGGGCGAACCGCCTGTTTCCGTATAGTACCATTTAGGGTCAGGACCCAGAACGGTTACGGGTTGGAAAGGCTCATTCAGGCAATAGTTTACTTTACCTTCAAATTTTGGTGCCGGTGGCGACAGGAATATTACATCCGCACAGCCTTTATCTGTTATAAAGGTAGTATTGCTGCCGGTAACGGTAGCACAGTACTGGCCTGCTTTAGAAGCATCAAAGCTTGGAATAATCAGGGTATCATCTGTTTGGCCGGCTATTACATTACCGTTTTGGTCGTACCAGGTATATACAGGGTTTTCAAAATAAGTGCTCGATTTGGCGCTGATGATTACAGTAGACCCGAAACAGGCAGGTGTTGGGTTTACCGTAAGTACGGGTGGGTTCAGCGGGAAAAATTTGATATTTCCTTCAAATGCTCCGGTATCTCCTGCTGCACTAGGTGTGATAATACCCACATTGGGTGCCACACCCGTATATTGATTGGTATCCACCGTATGCAGTCTTACGCCACCTGCGGTAAATCCTCTTGGGGTTGGTGCAGCACCAGGACCACCACGGACAAACATCGTATCCGTACAAACTACAGCAAACCGCATCATCGATTTGGATGGTACTACTATTGCTAGGTTTTTAAAGATCGGCTCTATACCTACAGAAGCACCACCACTATAAGTCGTACTCTGTGCATTTGTCCAGCCTGTAGCAGCTGATATGTTAGGTGCCCCACTCAACCAGGTAGGTGTATGCCATAATTCGTAAGTAGCGCCATTCGCACTTATGGTAACTGATGGTGGATAAACATGAACTCGGCTCGAAACGTGTAAAGTACCCACGTCCGTTAT